>JBPCSY010000239.1:0-3041 GCA_051006695.1 Candidatus Nanopelagicales bacterium | reverse complement strand
GGTGATGACCTGGACGCCGTCCACCTCACTGTCAATGCCGGCAGCCACCATCACCCCGGCGTCGGCCACGTCGGACTCGACGGGTGCCATCACCTATGCGGTCACCTCGGATGCGGGAACGAACTGCTTGGTGAATGCATCGACAGGTGTCATGTCGTATGCAGGAGCTGGTCAGTGCCAGGTCACCGCGACTACTGCAGCTACTCCCCGTTTTGCGACTGCGTCGGTGAGCGCGATCTACACGGTGTCCTTGGCGACTCAGTCAGTGACCGTTACGTCAACGGCCACGTCGCTGGCGCCGTTGGGCTATGCGACGCTGACAACGTCAGGGTATTCCGGCACAGGAGTCGTCACTCTCACACTGACTACAGGGGCTGGCGTGTGCACGCTCAGCGGTGTCGCTGTTCTCGCAGTGGCCGACGGCTTGTGCGTGATCACTGCAGCCATTGCTGCTGATGGCACCTTTGCGGCAGCAGCAACGGCCATAAGCATCACCGTGACCACTCCGGCTCCGAGCAGTGGCGGTTCCGGAGGTTCCTCCGGAGGTCTCATCGCTTCGGCATCAGCAACGACCGGGGTAAGGGAGCGCTCCCTCGACCCGATCACCGAGAACGCCGGTCTCGCACCAGGTGCGGATGTGGTGACCGTCGATGGGCACCTAACCCCCGTTCGCATCGAAGCGAATGCGGCGAGCACGGGGCTTGACGTGATCGGCACGGGTTGGCGGGTTCAGATTGTCACCCACGGCATTGATGGCACCCCGCGGTCGCTCGAGCCCGGCGGGATCATGGCGATAATGGCGGGATCCAAGCTCGATGTCAGTGGTTCCGGATTCGATGGACTCACGCAGGTGCGCATCTACCTGATGTCGCGCAGCACGCATCTCGGCGCACTGATGACCGATAAGTCGGGCGACTTCGCGGGCACCGTGATCGCGCCTACTGACTCGACCATCGGACCAGACACCCTGCAGATCAACGGATTCACCTCTGATCGTGCCGTGCGAAGTGTCTCACTTGGTGTGCGCGTGGTGAGTCCCACGAGCGTGAGATTCGTGTCGGTGGGCTCTCGTGTCTACTTCGGTTACAAGTCGTCCGCGCTCACGACGAAGGCAAAGCGATCACTCATGTCGATGATCGCGCAGGTGCCGGCTGGGCAAACGGTCAGTGCGCGTGTGACTGGGGCACTGAGGTCTAGCGGTGCCACGGCACTGGATAGATCACTGGCGATCAAGCGCGCAGCTGTCGTCAGGGGATTCCTGAAGTCACACGGAATGTCGGGCGAGGTGACCTCGAGTGTCCGACGAGTCGCGGTGCGTGATCGCTACCGCGACCGTCGGGTGGAGATCTCAGTCAGGCTGGCTAACTAGCCCTCCGTTGAGGCAGCGCCGTCAGATGACTTGCCACCGCGGGTGCGACGACGCTGACGAGCCTGCTTGGCCTTGGCATCAGGATCAGCATCGGCCTTCGGCTTGTCTGCTTTGGGCTTGTCTGACTTCGGACGATCGTCATGCTTCTTGTGATCGCTCTTGTGACCACCATGCTTGTCGCCACCACGGCCTCCGTCACGACCGCGACCGCGATCGCCGTCTGACTTGGGCTTCTTGCCGGTCTCGCCGAGATCCTCGACAGCCTCGGCGCCCAGGCCCTCGCGTGAACGCTGTGACTTGGGCAGCTTGCCCGTGGTACCGGCGGGGATGTTCAGACCGGTGTACACGTGATCGCTGCTGGAGTAGGTCTCGATCGGATCCTTGAAGGGAAGCTTCAGGGCGCGATCGATCATCTGCCAGCGGGCGATGTCCTCCCAGTCGACGAGGGTGACCGCGGTGCCGCTTGCGCCGGCACGACCGGTGCGACCGATCCGGTGCAGGTAGGTCTTCTCATCGTCAGGGCATTCGTAGTTGATCACGTGCGTGACGTTGTCGACGTCGATGCCACGGGCTGCGACATCGGTGCAGACGAGAACGTCGACCTTGCCATTGCGGAATGCGCGCAGGGCCTGCTCGCGTGCGCCCTGGCCGAGGTCACCGTGAACGGTGCCGACTGCGAAGCCGCGCTCGGTGAGTTCGTCACAGATCTTCTGGGCCTTGCGCTTGGTGCGGGTGAAGATCATCGCGAGCTCACGGCCGTTGGCCTGCAGGATGCGAGCGACAAGTTCGACCTTGTCCATGGGGTGCGCACGCCACACGTGCTGCTCGATCGCGTCGACGGTGGCGTTGTCGTCACCGATCTCGCCGGCACGAATGTGAGTCGGCTGCGTCATGTAGCGACGAGCGAGGTTGAGGATCGTGCCCGGCATGGTGGCCGAGAACAGCATCGTCTGGCGAACATCGGGCACGAGCGCAACGATGCGCTCAACGTCGGGCAGGAAGCCCATGTCGAGCATCTCGTCGGCCTCATCGAGCACGAGCACCTTGACCTGCGAGAGATCCATGTCGCGACGTTGCGCGAGATCGATGATGCGGCCGGGGGTGCCGACGATGACGTCGATGCCCTTCTTCAGCGCCTCGATCTGCGGCTCGTAGGCGCGGCCACCGTAGATGGCCAGGACGCGGACGCCCTTGATCCGGCCGGCACGCTCGATGTCCGTCGCGACCTGAAGGCCGAGTTCGCGCGTGGGGCAGATGACCAGCGCCTGCGGCTTGCCCTGCGCGGCGGGGGAAAGCTCGGCGTACGCCGCAGAATTCGGCGTGATCATCCGCTGCAGCAGCGGGATGCCGAAGCCCAGGGTCTTGCCCGTGCCGGTCTTGGCCTGGCCGATCAGGTCGGTGCCGCCCAGCGCGATCGGGATGCACTGCGCCTGGATGGGGAACGCATGCGTGATGCCGTCGGCGGCCAGCGCCTCGGCGATCTGTGGGTCGGCGCCCAGCTCCACGAAGGTGGGGGCTGCCGTGGGGTCAACGGTCGTTTCGTTCAAATCGGTGCTGCTCAGGGGGAACTCCCGGTCGCGTGATAACGCTTGTGATGTTGCTCCACTGTACCGGGACGTCGCGGATAGCCTTACGTCACTATGTCCGACACCTCCCCGGCAGCGCCTTTCCC
>JBPCSY010000238.1:0-9550 GCA_051006695.1 Candidatus Nanopelagicales bacterium | reverse complement strand
ATCCCATCCCCGGGAGCTCTTCGATTTCCCGGGGCCCCATGTCTTGGCCCATCCCCGGGAGCTCTTCGATTTCCCGGGGCCCCATGTCTTGGCCCATCCCCGGGAGCTCTCTCCTCCCCGATAGGCTTGAGGCCTTCCCCCGTTCGGCCCTTCTCTACATGCCCATCGGAGGATTTCGTGACCACCTCAGCGGCCCCGCGCCCCTCGGTTGTCATCATCCTGGCCGCCGGTGAGGGCAAGCGGATGAAGTCCGCTCTCCCCAAGGTCCTTCATTCCGTTGCAGGTCGTTCCCTCCTGGGCCACGTACTCGAGGCCGCTGCCACGGTAGAGCCCGCTCACGTCGTTGTCGTGGTGGGCCACGGCCGCGATCAGGTCACCGAGCACCTCTCCGAGATCGCCCCCTGGGCACTCACCGTCGTGCAGGAGGAGCAGAAGGGCACCGGGCATGCGGTGCGCATTGCGCTCTCCGAGGTGCGTGCACGTGGGCTCGAGATCGATGACGCGCCTGTCGTCGTATTGACAGGCGATACGCCGTTATTGACCGGCAGGACATTGATCGGCCTGCTGGTCGAGCATGCGCAGAGCAATGCGGTGGCCACGGTGCTGACCGCATCGCTGTCTGATCCCACCGGTTACGGCCGAGTGCTGCGCGGTGGCTCAGGCCAGGTGACCGGAATCGTCGAGCACAAGGATGCTAGCGCTGAGCAACTCTCGGTCACCGAGATCAACTCGGGCATGTATGCCTTCTCCGCCTCGCATCTTGATGCTGCGCTGACCCGCATCACGACGAACAACGCGCAGGGCGAGGAGTACCTCACCGACGTACTCGGCTTCCTCGAGGGCGATGGTGAGACCATCAGCGCCTCGATGTGCTCCGACAGTAACGAGATCCTCGGCGTCAATGATCGCTTCCAGCTCTCGCAGGCCGCAGGCATCATGCGCGATCGCATCAATGCCGAATGGATGCGTGCGGGTGTCTCGATTCTCGACTCCGCCACCACCTGGCTTGATGTCGACGTCGAGATCGAGCCCGATGCCGTCATCCTGCCCAGCACCACGCTGCGTGGCCCGACCTCGATTGCCGCCGGCGCGCGCATCGGCCCGGGCACCACCTTGGCCTCGTGCGAGGTGGGCGAAGGTGCCACGGTGATTCACACGTGGGCGGAGCTCGCCGTGATCGGAGCCGGCGCGTCTGTCGGTCCGTTCACCTACCTGCGCCCCGGTGCCGTGCTCGGAGCCGGCGCAAAGGCCGGCGCCTACGTCGAGATCAAGAACTCGACCATCGGCGATGGCGCGAAGGTCCCGCATCTCTCTTACGTCGGAGACGCGGAGGTCGGTGCCGGCTCGAATATCGGCGCCGCAACCGTGTTCGTCAACTATGACGGAGTCGAAAAGCACCGCACGGTGGTCGGCGAGCAGGTGCGCATCGGCAGCGACAGCATGCTCGTCGCACCCGTCACGATCGGCGATGGCGCATACACGGCTGCCGGCTCCGTAATTACCGAGGATGTTCCGCCGGGAGCCATGGCCGTCGGCCGCGCGAAGCAGCGCAATGTCGAGGGCTGGGTCGAGCGCAAGCGACCTGAATCGGCATCCGCTGACGCAGCCCGAAAGGCACAGCAGCAGAATTCGACCAACAATGCATCGGCGAAGGAGTAACGGTGACCGAGATTACGGCCCCCATTCAGAAGAAGCTCGTCCTGCTCGCCGGGCGATCGCACCCTGAACTGGCCAACGCTGTTGCCGACGAGCTCGGCATCCCGCTCTCGAAGACCGTTGCCTATGACTTCGCCAATGGCGAGATCTTCGTGAGATTCGAGGAGTCTGTGCGCGGCGCAGACGCTTTCGTGCTGCAGAGCCACACCACGCCGATCAACAAGTGGATCATGGAGCAGCTGATCATGGTCGATGCGCTCAAGCGTGCATCTGCCAAGCGCATCAGCGTGATCGTGCCCTTCTACGGATACGCCCGTCAGGACAAGAAGCACCGCGGCCGCGAGCCGATCTCCGCCAGGCTCATGGCCGATCTCTTCAAGACCGCCGGCCCAGATCGCCTGATGACCGTTGATCTGCACACCTCGCAGATTCAGGGCTTCTTCGACGGCCCGGTTGATCACCTGTTCTCGCTGCCGCTCCTTGCCAAGCACGTCAAGGAAAGCGTCGGTCACGATCGCATCACCGTTGTCTCGCCGGATGCCGGCCGGGTACGCGTGGCCGAGAAGTGGACCGACATCCTCGGCGCCCCCCTGGCCATCATTCATAAGCGCCGCGATCCCGACGTCCCGAACGAGGTCAAGGTCTTCGAAGTGGTCGGCGAGGTCAAGGGCCGTGTCTGCGTCGTCGTCGACGAGTTGATCGTCAGTGGCGGAACCATCGTGAAGGCCGCCGAGACCCTCTTCGAGCAGGGCGCTGCAGGTGTCATCGTGGCCGCGACCCACGCGATCCTGAGCGATCCTGCCCGCGACCGCCTCCAGAACTCGAACATCTCTGAGGTGATCGTCACCGACACCCTGCCGATCGTCGACGAGGCCCGGTTCCCCAAGCTCACGGTGCTCTCGATCGCCCCGCTGCTGGCCAAGGCCATCACCGAGGTGTTCACCGACGGTTCGGTCACGAGCATGTTCGACGACACCCCCTCGCACGAGATGGGCAATTAGCCCTCTAGGGCAGCCCCGGGGCCGATTTCGTCCTTGGGGCTCTGCTCGTTAGACTCCTCTCAATTCCTCGGCGAGGGTGTCGCACTGGCACCGTGATCGACGCGGTCGGCGCCCAACGCGCTTTGCCGAGGTGTCCGACGTTCGAGGAGAAGTAGAAGTGTCTGAAGTTTCCATCACCGCCGTTCCCCGCTCCGATTTCGGCAAGGGTGCCGCGCGTCGCACACGCCGCGAGGGAAACATCCCCGCAGTCATCTATGGCGAGGGCTCAGCCGTCACCCACGTTGCCCTGCCGGCGCATGAGCTCGAGCTCGCACTCCGCAAGCCGCGCGTCGTGCTGAACATCAGCTTCGAGGGCAAGACCATCATCACCAAGCCGCGCGATGTTCAGCGCGAGCCGGTCAAGCGCTTCATCGAGCACGTCGACCTCATCATCATCTCCGCCAGCGAGGCCACCGACCGCGGCAACGAGGCAGTTGCCTTCGTCGAGGCCGCTGAGGCACAGGCTGTTCAGGACGCCAAGGATGCCCGCTCGGGCAACGCGGCAGCCGACGCTGCCGATGCGGCTGACGCCGCCGCCGCAGTTGCTGCCTCTACTTCAACTGAGTAACTAAGGCTTCATTGCACGACTAGTCAGGACCGGGATTCCCCATGAGTGATGCGTGGCTGATAGCCGGGCTCGGGAACCCCGGTCCTGACTATTCGGCGACCCGGCACAACGTCGGGTACATGGCCGTCGACCGCATCGCGTCGATGACCGGTGGCAAGCTCTCTCGCCACAAGCGCGCCAATGCGATGGTGCTCGAGGGCAAGCTCGGACTTCCAGGCAGCCAAACCCCGATCATCCTGGTCGAGTCACTGTCGTACATGAACGAGTCGGGTGGCCCGATCAAGGCGCTGATGCAGTTCTACGACATTCCGGTCGAGCGACTCATTGCCATTCATGACGAGCTCGATATCCCCTTCGCCGCCCTTCGTGTGAAGCTCGGCGGGGGCGACAATGGGCACAACGGTCTCAAGAGCATGCGCAAGGCACTGGGCACGGGCGATTTCTACCGCGTGCGCATCGGCATCGGTCGCCCGCCCGGCCGCCAGGACCCCGCCGACTTCGTGCTCAAGCCCTTCGCGAGCAGTGAGCGAGCAGAGCTCCCCGAGCTCATCGAGCGCGCGGCCGACGCCACCTGCTCGCTGATCACCCATGGCCTCGAGCGCACCCAGAGCATGTTCAACACCGGCCCGGCGAAGGAATAGCGATGACAGATCTCCCGATCAGCGATGCCCAGCTCTCGTCGATGGTGGCCCAGCAGGCCGGCCAGCTGCTGCTTGAGCTGCGCGATTCCTTCGGCGACATTGATCCTGCCGATAAGGATCGCGCGAATGAGCTGCGCAAGGCCGGTGACCGCGCGGCCAATGAGTTCATCGTGGCTGCCCTTCGCGAGGCTCGCCCCGACGACGCCATCCTCAGCGAGGAGGAGAAGGACAACGACCTGCGCCTCGCGCACGAGCGAGTGTGGATCGTCGACCCGCTCGACGGCACCTATGAGTATGGCCAGGGGCGCCAGGACTTCGCCGTGCACATCGCGCTCTGGCATGCCTCTGACCAGCGCCTGTCGGCGTGCACGGTGGACCTGCCTGCGCAGGACATCACTCGCACGATGTCCGACGCGGGTGCAGCGCCCGCACCGCTTCCGGCTGATCGCCCCATTCGCATCGTTGCCTCGCGCAGTCGTCCGCCGGCCACGCTGGGCGCAACGGTCGAGATCCTGGCTCGCCTGCTTGCCGATGCGGGCATCAACACCCACGGCGTTGAGATCATGGACGTCGGCTCGGTGGGGGCCAAGGTCAACGAGATCCTGTGCGGTCGCGCCGAGGCGTATGTGCACGACACCGGCTTCTACGAGTGGGATGTCGCAGCGCCCTATGGCGTCGCCCAGCACTATGGGCTCATCCCGTCGCATGTCGATGGCAGTCCGGTGACCTTCAACCACATGCCGCCGTATGTCACCGACCTCGTGGTCGTGCACCCGGCACTCGTCGATTACCTCCGCGCAGCACTTCGCGAGGCTGCTGCTTCGTGAGCCTTGCCGGTCTCCTGAAGTCATTGCGCGGCGAACTCGCCGCGGTCTCTGACATGCCCGCGGGCAGTTCTCCCGTGCATGTCACCGCGGCCGTGCCCGTTCAGCCCGCTGTTGCTGCGATGGTCAGCGGCCGCGGTGCACCCGTGCTCGTCGTGACTCCGACCGGGCGAGAGGCGGAGGATGTCGCCGCTCAGTTGCGTGAGTTGCTCGTTGACGCGCATGTCGAGGTGTTTCCGTCGTGGGAGACGCTGCCGCATGAGCGACTCTCGCCGTCACTCGACACGGTAGGTCGTCGTGTTGCCGTGCTTCGCCGGCTCGCTCATCCGGAAGCTGAAGATTCGCTGGTCGGCCCGATTGACATCATCGTCGCGTCGATTCGCGCCGTGGCGCAGCCGATCATCATCGGCATTGGTGATGCCGAGCCGGTGCGCCTGCGCGTGAATGACCAGGGCGATCCCATGGAGATCGTCGAACGGCTCGTGGGCCTCGGCTACGAGCGCGTCGATCTCGTCGAGCGCCGCGGCCAGGTTGCAGCACGCGGTGGCATCCTCGATGTCTTCCCGCCCACCAATGAGCACCCGCTTCGTATCGAGTTCTGGGGCGATAACGTCGAGGAGATCCGCAGTTTTGCGGTCGCTGATCAGCGATCCCTCGAGAATGTCGAGGAAGGGCTGTGGGCGCCGGCCGTTCGTGAACTGCTTCTGACTGATCAGGTGCGCGCACGAGCTGCCCAGTTGAGTTCTATCCCGCAGCTCACCGAGATGTGCGACAAGCTGGCCAATGGAATCACTGTCGAGGGCATGGAATCCCTCTCCCCGGTGCTCGCCGACGGGATGACCTCGCTAATCGAACTGCTCGCACAGGGCACGCAGGTCGTGTCGATGCAGCCGGAGCGCATTGATGCGCGTGCCCACGATCTCGTCCGCACGGCGGAGGAATTCCTCGCAGCCTCGTGGCACAACGCTGCCGCGGGCAATGAGACCCCCATCGATCTTGCCGGGCTCAACTACCTGTCGATCGAGGACCTGCAGATCGCCGCTATTCAGCGCTCGATGCGCTGGTGGGATCTCAGCGCCCTGCCCAGTGATGACGAACTGGCCGAAGATACCGAGTTGCGCATCACTGTCGATGCGAGCGAATGCAATGGCTATAAGGGCGATTACACAGCGATCGTCACCGATCTGCGCACCTGGCTTGCAGAAGGCCGAGTGGTCGGATTCGTCACTCAGGGTCATGGCTCCGCCGAGCGCATCGCCGAGACACTTGCCGGTGAGAATGTCGCTGCACGTCTCGTCGACACCCTGATCGACGCACAGCCGGGCGTCGTGCACATCACCACCGGCCGTCTCGATTCCGGTTTCATCTTTCCCGGGCTCGTGCTCATTACCGAAGCCGATGTCTCCGGCCAGCGCTCGGCGACACGCGACATGCGCCGGATGCCCTCGCGGCGTCGTCGCACGATTGACCCGCTGTCGCTGAAGGCCGGCGACTTCGTCGTGCACGAACAGCATGGCGTGGGCAAGTACATCGAGATGGTCCAGCGAACCGTGGGTGATGCGACCCGCGAGTACCTCGTACTCGAGTACGCCTCGAGCAAGCGCGGCCAGCCTGCCGATCGCCTCTACGTTCCGACTGACCAGCTCGACCTCGTCACGAAGTACGTGGGCGGAGAAGCACCCGCCGTGCATCGCCTCGGCGGTGCTGACTGGCAGAAGGCCAAGGGCCGAGCACGCAAGGCGGTCAAGCAGATCGCCGGCGAGCTCATCCGGCTCTATGCCGCACGGCAAGCAGCCAAGGGTCATGCCTTCGCCACTGACACACCGTGGCAGCACGAGCTCGAGGATGCCTTCGCCTACGTCGAGACACCTGATCAGCTGGCCTGCATCGATGAGGTGAAGGCCGACATGGAGCGCACGGTTCCGATGGATCGCCTCATCTGCGGTGACGTGGGCTATGGCAAGACCGAGATTGCCGTGCGTGCCGCGTTCAAGGCTGTTCAGGACGGCAAGCAGGTTGCCGTTCTCGTGCCGACCACGCTGCTCGTGCAGCAGCACTTCTCGACCTTTGCCGATCGCTACAGCGCATTCCCGGTCAAGGTGGCGGCGCTCTCGCGCTTCAGCACTGACAGGGAGGCCAAGGAAGTGCTGGCCGGGGTCACGGATGGTTCTGTTGACGTCGTGATCGGCACTCATCGCCTGCTGACTCCTGACGTGCGATTCAAGGATCTCGGCCTGGTAATCCTCGACGAGGAGCAGCGCTTCGGAGTCGAGCACAAGGAGTACCTCAAGGCCCTTCGCACCAATGTCGACGTCCTGGCGATGTCGGCGACACCGATCCCACGCACGCTCGAGATGGCCGTCACGGGCATCCGCGAGATGTCGGTGATCCAGACCCCGCCGGAGGAGCGTCACCCGGTGCTTACTTTCGTCGGCCCCTACGACGACAAGCAGATCTCCGCGGCCATGCGTCGCGAGCTGATGCGCGATGGTCAGGTGTTCTTCGTGCATAACCGGGTCGAGTCGATTGATCGCGTCGCCTCGCGTCTGCGCGATCTCGTGCCCGAGGCCCGAATTGCAGTTGCTCACGGCCAGATGGGGGAGCACCAGCTCGAGCAGGTGATCGTCGACTTCTGGAACAAGGAGATCGACGTACTGGTCTGCACCACCATCGTCGAATCCGGCATCGATATCGCGAATGCGAACACGCTGATCGTCGATCGCGCCGACAACTTCGGCCTCTCGCAGCTTCACCAGTTGCGCGGCCGCGTCGGCCGTGGTCGCGAGCGCGCCTACGCGTACTTCCTGTATTCGCCGGAGAAGCCGCTCACCGAGACCGCCCATGAGCGCATGGACACGATCGCGCAGCACAACGACCTCGGCTCCTGTATGCGCATCGCGATGAAGGATCTCGAGATCCGCGGTGCCGGCAACCTGCTCGGCGGCGAGCAGAGCGGTCACATTGCCGATGTCGGTTTCGATCTCTACGTCCGCCTCGTCGGCGAAGCACACCCTGAGCACAAGGGTGACACCGAGGTCGTGCTTCCCGAGATCAAGGTCGAACTTCCCATCGACGCCCACATCCCGCACGACTACGTGCCCCACGAGCGCCTGCGCATCGAGGCCTACAAGCGCCTGGCCGATGCTCACACGAATGAGCAGGTCGACGAGGTCGCAGCCGAACTCACCGACCGCTACGGCTCCCTGCCGGCGCCTGTCGAGGCGTTGCTTGCCGTGGCCCGGTTCCGAGTACTGGCCCGCGCCGTCGGCCTGGCCGAGGTCGTGGTGCACGGCCAGGGCGTGCGGTTCGCCCCCGTCGAACTACCCGAGTCGGGGCAGATGCGCCTGACTCGGCTATACCCGCGCACGCTGCTCAAGCCGGCAACTCGTACCATCATCGTGCCGCGTCCGGTCACGGCCCTCATGGGCGGTTCCCCGGTTAGCGGCACGGAATTGCTCGACTGGGCCACCGAACTCATCTCGGCGCTCTGGCCGGCCAAGTCCCCCGCACCCGAATCGGAGAAGAAGTCGTGAAGCGTCGCACCCGTGCAGTATCCGTTGCTCTCCTGACCGCGAGCCTGGCTGCTTCCGGCCTGCTCGTCAGCGCCTGCGGAACGACCAACGCGGGCACTGCCGCGTCCGTCGGCTCCGAGGCGATCAGCGAGAAGCAACTCACCGACTGGACCCAGGGCGTGCTTGTCGCTACGGGCAAGTCGCCCAACGCCATCGATGCCCAGGTCACCTCGAACTCCCTCAACCTCCTCATCTACCTGGATCTGCTGGATGCCGTGGCCCGTGCTGTCGGCGTGACCGCAAGTCAGGGCGAGATCGATGCTGCCGAGCAGAGCCTGATTCAGGGCGGAGCAACTGCTGAGGAGATCGAGGCAAGTGCCGCGCAGTCCGGTATCGCACCCGACGCGATCCCGGCCTTCATTCGCGCCAATGTGCTGACACCGAAGATCCAGGGAGTCCTGGCACCGGGCGCCACCCCCGAGCAGCAGCAGGCAATCTTCCAGCAGGCGCTGGTGACTGCGGCCAATGAGCTCGGCGTCACGGTGAATCCGCGCTACGGAAGCTGGAGCCCCGATTCCATCCAGCTCGGCGCACCGCCCAGCGATCTCTCCATCCCGCCGGCCGACTAGTCATGTCGGCGTCGGAGGGCGCAGCGTTGACAGGCGCCACGGGTGCACGACTTCTGGATCTCGTCGCGGTCATGGACACCCTTCGCTCACCGGGTGGCTGCCCGTGGGATGCGCGTCAAACTCATGAGTCTCTCGTCGAGTACCTGATCGAAGAGTCCTACGAAAGTGTCGAGGCCATTGAGTCCGGCGACCGCGCAGGCATGCGTGAGGAGCTCGGCGACCTGCTCCTGCAAGTCGTGTTCCATTCGCGCATCGCGCAGGACGACACTGAAGACCCGTGGAACATTGACGACGTCGCCGATGGCATCACTCGCAAGCTGATCGCTCGTCACCCTCATGTGTTCGACAAGGCGGCTGATGACGCGACTGCGGGCAAGAGCGCCGAGGAAATCGAGGCCGACTGGCATGCCCTCAAGGCCAAGGAGAAGAACCGCGAATCCGTGACCGAGGGCATACCCGCGAATCTTCCCGCCCTTCTGCGCGCCTCCAAGGTGCTCGGTCGCAGTACGCGGCTTGAGAATCCGGCACCTGAACTCGCCGAGATCGCGACTGCGAGCAGCGCTTTGACGGAAATCAACTCGAGTGATGAGCTTGGTGACCTCTTACTTGCGCTGGTGGCGATCTCACGCGAACGCGGGTGGGATGCCGAGGGTGCACTTCGAGATGCCACGCGCCGACGC
>JBPCSY010000237.1:0-7739 GCA_051006695.1 Candidatus Nanopelagicales bacterium | reverse complement strand
CAACGCGGGTGATGAGGTCTTGCTGCTTGCTCACCGCGACTCCGGGGGTGACGATCCAGCCGCCGCGCAGCGAGCCGACGACGGCTCCGGCGGCACCGGGCTGGCCCTCGATCTGCTTGTAGGCGGCCTTCATGGCCCGGCGACTGAACCAGAAGGTACCGGCCAGCAGGCCGGCCGGGATCGCCGCGATGAGGGCGGTGATCCAGCCGAGGAACAGATAGAGCGGCACGCCAACGACCAGTGCGCCGAGGAGGAAGAACGCTGCGACCTCGAGCGGGAGGGCCGGGAAGGCCTTCTGGGTCATGGCCCAGTTCTTGGCCAGTGAGGACAGGGTCGATCCAATGCGTCGGAACATGGGCGTAAGCCTAGGCCCAGCGGTGGACGGTGATGCGATCGCCAGGGCGAATGGGGGCCGGCCGCTCGACCCAGCCGGTGACGCCGCGCAGGCCCATCGCCGCCTTGGGGAAGGACTCTGTGCGAGCGCCGTGGGCACGATGGACCATCGCCCCGGCGATGGTGCACGGAAAGTTCTCGCCCCCGAGCAGCAGCATGGCCCCGCTGCTGAACTCGAGACGGGTCATGGGCGGCAGGGAAGTGAGGTCGTCGATGCCCTCGGTGTAGATGTTGTCGGCGATGACGCCGGGATCAATGGCTTCGATACCAAGGGCCGCGGCCACGCGATCGAGCTCGCCGCGATCGACGATCGAGATCTGGCGCAGGTTCGTGATCTCGGTACCTTGGCGGAAGAGCTTCTTCTGTCGCACTCCCGCTGACATGGTCGCGCCGTAATGGCGGTCGCCGATGGCTCCGGAGAAATCCAGCTCGAGTGCATCGACGCGGATCGGCTGCTCTGCCGTGCTCGGCCAGATGTGCGTGGCGAGAACGACCGCGCCCATCGTCAGGCGCCGGTGACAGTGATGGAAGCCTGCTCGCCGCGCTCACGCGCTTCGAGTGCCTGCGTGTAGAGACGACCGGCACGGTAGCTGCTGCGCACCAGCGGGCCACTCATGACACCGGCAAAGCCGATATCGGTCGCGACGTCAGCGAGCTCGACGAACTCCTCGGGCCGCACCCACCGCTCGACCGGATGATGTCGCGAGCTCGGGCGCAGGTACTGGGTGATGGTGATCAGGTCACAGCCCGCTTCGTGAAGGTCGCGAAGTGCCTGCACGACCTCGGGGATCTCCTCGCCCATGCCCAGAATCAGGTTGCTCTTCGTGATCTGGCCCTTGGTCTTGGCCTGGGTGATGACGTCGAGGCTGCGCTCGTAGGTGAAGGCCGGACGAATGCGCTTGAAGATTCGCGGCACCGTCTCGAGATTATGCGCAAGCACGGCAGGCTTCGAGTCGAAGACCTGCTGCAGGAGATCGGGATCGGCGGAGAAGTCAGGGATGAGCACCTCGACGTTCGTGTCGGGGTTGAGCTCGTTGATCAGGCGAATAGTCTCGGCGTAAAGCCAGGCGCCCTGATCGGGAAGATCGTCGCGCGCGACACCGGTGATGGTCGCGTAGCGCAACTGCATGGTCCGTACCGATTCAGCAACCCGACGCGGCTCATCGGTGTCGAGGGGCGCTGGCTTGCCGGTGTCGATCTGGCAGAAGTCGCATCGACGCGTGCACTGCTCGCCACCGATGAGGAAGGTGGCCTCGCGGTCTTCCCAGCATTCGTAGATATTCGGGCAGCCGGCTTCCTGGCAGACCGTGTGAAGACCCTCGCGATTGACGAGTTCGCGAATCTGCGAGTACTCAGGGCCGGTACGCAGCTTGGTTCGGATCCACTCGGGCTTGCGCTCGATCGGGACTTCGGCGTTTCGAGCCTCGATGCGCAGCAGCTTGCGGCCGTCGGTGGTGGTTCCGCCGTAGGCCGGATCAGTGGTGGTCACGTGCTCAGCCTACGCGGTCAGGACGAGGGGGAGTCGGGCGCTGATCACGGGCAGCACCTCGCCGACAGTGATGGAGCGGCCGGTCTCCTGCGACAGAGTCGTCACCTCGGCATCGCGAATGCCACAGGGCACGATGCGGTCGAACCAGGCCAGGTCGTTATCGCAATTGAGGGCGAAGCCGTGCATCGTGACGCCCTGCGTGACCCGGATGCCGATTGCGGCGATCTTGCGATCGGAGCCCCGGTCATCGGCCGTAACCCACACGCCACTGCGGCCCTTGACCTGCGACGTCGTAACGCCGAACTCGGCGCACACCTCGATGAGCATCGTCTCGATGCGGCGCACGTGAGCGATGACATCGATGGGGTCGGGCAGCCTCACGATCGGGTAACCCACGAGCTGGCCCAGGCCATGCCAGGTGATCTTGCCGCCGCGGTCGACATCGACCACCGGAGTGCCATCGAGTGGCCGCTCGAAGTCCTCAGTGCGTCGGCCTGCGGTGTACACCGACTGATGCTCGAGTAGCAGCACGGTGTCGGGAATCGTGCCGGCGACGACCTGCTCATGAACCTGCCGCTGGAGATCCCAGCCGGACTGGTAGTCGACCGCCGCGTCGCCGAATCCGATCTCGCGAATCTCCAGTGAAGTTGTCGTGCTCATGCCGCACCCGTGATCGAGGTGACGCCCAGTCGTGCAAGAACCGCATCGGCACTGCGGCGGCCGCTGACCATGGCCCCCTGAATCGAGGCGGTGTCGCGGTGGTCGCCGGCGACGAACAGCCCGTCGCCGAGATCCACGGGCTGGCGCACCTGAAGTGGAGGAAACATCGAAGGCAGTGCGTAGGGAATCGAGTAAGCGCCAATGAGCTCCCAGTCGCGTGTACTGGTTCCGTGCAGGATGGACAGGTGCTCGCGCACCTTTCGCTCGGCCTCGGCCGACGAGTTCGTTCCGAGCGTGGACGTTGACACCAGGGTGCGGCCTGACGGCGCGTAGTCGGGCGCTGCATTGGAGATCGCGACCGAATTGATGACCGGGCCGCGACGCTCGCCGTCAACCACGAGGATTCCGTCTCCATCGGTGATCTGCGCTCGAGTCGAGTGATACCAGGTAGTGACGGCATTTCCGGCAGGGATGGTGAGTCCGGGCACCAGTGTGGCTGCGGCAATCGGGTCGGTGGCCACGATCACTGCGGAGGCATCGATGTCGCCTCCGTCAGTCCGTACCCGGGAGCCCGACACCTCGGTCGCGCGCACTCCGAGTCGCACGGTGCCGACGGGCAGAGATCCGGCGAGCTGGACGGGAATCGCCTGCATGCCCGCAGCGGGAACGCTGGGCACGCCGCGGATGAAGGAGCGCAGCACGAGATCGAGGAAGCGCTGCGAGGTGGTGAGCTCGGCTTCGAGGAAGACTCCGGTGAGGAAAGGGCGCAGCACGGTCTCGACGAAGGTCGAGTCGATACCGGCAGCCCGCAGGGCACTGTAGGCATCCCGATCGGCGGCGCGCTGGATCTCGGCAACCGGGCGCCTGGACTGCTTCCAGGCATATGTGGCGAAGCGCATCTTCGACAGTGCCGAGCCCGTGCGGGGCGATGCCCCCTGAAGTGCCCAGCCGGGCTTGCGCCGGGGGTCACCGAGGTGAATGCGATGAGTGCCCTTACTGACGACCACGCCCGGAACGAGTGGCTGGAGATGTAGCGCCTGATGGTCGAGCACTCGGGCCGCCTCCGGGTAGGAGGGGTTGTAGAGCTGGAAGCCGCGATCAAGGATGAAATCGTCGACGACGTCGCTGCGTACACGACCACCGACGGCATCAGCGGATTCGATGACCGCAACGTCGATGCCATGAATCGACAGCTGTCGGGCTGCGGCGAGACCGGCCAGGCCGGCTCCGATGATGACGACGTCGTGCGATTCGGCCACGGGTACTCGCTATCGAGGGCCGTGCGGATCGCGCTCTCGATCGTGATGTCCTGGAAGAGGAACTGAGCCTGCTCGAGCACGGCGGGCACGACGCGGGCACTGCCGAGCACCTCCGTCGAGAACTCGCCGAGTGCGGTCTTCAATGCGAAGGCAGGCGCGGGGAGCAGGGTCGGGCGGCCGAGCACCTTGCCCATGACCTTGGTGACCTCGGCGTTGGTGACCGGATTGGGTGCGGTCAGGTTCACCGCACCGTTGAGGTGCTCTTGTTCGAGCAGGAACTGGAGGGCGCACACTTCATCGCGCAGTGAGATCCAGGACCAGTACTGCTTGCCATTGCCGAGCTTGCCGCCGAGGCCGAGCTTGAAGAGCGGGAACATGCGAGCCCATGCACCACCCGACTTCGCCACGACCAGGCCGGTACGTGGATTCACGACGCGGATGCCGGATTCGACAGCCACCTGCGAGGCGCCTTCCCAGGCGCGCACGACGTCGGCGAGAAATCCGTTGCCCGCAGGGGCGGTCTCGTCGACGATGCGATCGCCGGTGTCTCCGTACCAGCCGATAGCCGACGCTGACACGAGAACGCGGGGACGATGCTCAACCTGCTGCATCGCTCGCACGATCGTGTTGGTGCTATCGATGCGACTGTCGAGGATCTCGCGCTTGTAGTCATCACTCCAGCGGTGATCCCCGACGCCCGCTCCGGCGAGATGCACGACACCTTCGACGCCATTCAGAGCGGCGAGGTCGATGGTGCCCTTC
The DNA here is from genome assembly GCA_051006695.1 of Candidatus Nanopelagicales bacterium. Taxonomy (GTDB): domain Bacteria; phylum Actinomycetota; class Actinomycetes; order S36-B12; family S36-B12; genus CAIKZY01. The sequence goes on along the minus strand of JBPCSY010000237.1, from coordinate 3,176 downwards.
GCGGGATCCCAGGTGATCTCGTCAGGTGCGGAGGCAGGTCGACGTACGACCCGCTGGACCTCGTGGCCTGCTGCTCGCAGGTGCGGAACGAGGGCGGAGCCGATCAGGCCTGATGATCCGGTTACAGCGATTCTCATGACGCCAGCCTCTCGCAGGTCGGCCCGTGACGCATTACAGGCCGAGCTCGGCCTCGAAGGCCGCCTCTTCGAGTCGTACCTTCATCGCGCCCAGGAACCGTGCCGCGTCAGCGCCATCGACGATGCGGTGGTCGTAGGAGAGCGCCAGGTAAACCATGGAGCGAATGGCGATGACGTCAGCGCCGGTGTCGTCGGTCACGACCACGGGCTTCTTGACCACTGCGCCGGTTCCGAGGATTGCGACCTGCGGCTGATTGATGATCGGGGTGTCGAATAGTGCGCCGCGGCTGCCGGTGTTGGTCACCGTGAAGGTTCCACCACTGAGCTCATCAGGGGAGACCTTGTTGGTGCGAGTGCGCTCGGCGACATCGGCGATGTGGCGCGCGATACCGGCAATGTTGAGATCACCTGCGTTGCGAATGACCGGAACGAGCAGGCCGCGATCGGTGTCGACGGCGATGCCGAGGTTCTCGGAGTCGTGGTAGGTAATCGTGCCCTCGGCCATGTCGACGGAGGCGTTCACCTGCGGGAACTGCTTGAGAGCTTCGACGGCGGCCTTGCAGAAGAAGGGGAGGAATGAGAGCTTGACGCCCTCTCGAGCCTCGAAGTCGCGCTTAACCTTGCTGCGCAGGGTGTTGATGCGCGTGACGTCGACTTCGATGACGGTAGTGAGTTGCGCCGAGACCTGCAGTGACTCGACCATGCGCTCGGCGATGACCTTGCGCAGGCGCGGCATCTTCTCGGTGCGACCGCGCAGTGGCGACACGGGAAGCGATGCAGGTGCGGACGGTGCAGCGGGGGCTGCAGCCGCCGGTGCAGCCACCTGCGGTGCTGCTGCTGCTGCGAGAACATCCTGCTTGCGAATGCGACCGCCGACTCCGGAGCCGGTGATGGTCGACAGGTCGACACCGTTCTGCGCAGCAAGACGGCGCACGAGCGGGGTGACGTAAGAATCGGAATTGTCGATGTCGGTTGCGGGGGCAGCGATTGCTACAGGAGCGGCGGGTGCTGCAGCAACTGGGGCAGCGGTAACAGGGGCGGCCACGGGTGCTGCGGCAGCGGGGGCAACTGGAGTGGGGGCAGCCGGCGCGGGGGCGGCAGGAGCTGCGGCGCCGATGGCAATGAGACCGAGCTGGCCGCCCACCTCGACAGTGGCGTCGTCGCCGGCGGTGATCTCGACCAGGGTGCCGGCCACGGGTGCCGGGATCTCGGTGTCGACCTTGTCAGTGGAGATCTCGAGCAGCGGCTCGTCAGCTGCTACTGAATCGCCGACGGCCTTGAGCCAGCGCACGACGGTGCCCTCGGTCACGCTCTCGCCGAGTGCGGGAAGAACAACGGCGGTGGTGGCGCCGCCGGCTGCCGAAGCAGTAGGTGTGGCAGGTGCCGCGACCACGGGAGCGGGTGCAGGCGGCGCAGCGGGAGCCGGAGCGGGTGCAGGCGGTGCAGCGGGAGCCGGAGCGGCGGGAGCAGGCGCAGCAGCAGGGGCGGAGTCGGCAGCGCCGATGACGGCGAGTTCTGCGCCGACCAGCACGGTCTCGTCTTCCTGAGCACTGATCGACAGAAGCACGCCGGATGCGGGCGCGGGGATCTCGGTGTCGACCTTGTCAGTGGAGATCTCGAGCAACGGCTCGTCGGCTACGACGGTGTCGCCGACATTCTTCAGCCAGCGGGTGATCGTGCCCTCTGTGACGCTCTCGCCCAGCTGGGGCTTGGTGACCGAAACCGACATCTTCTGCTGCTCCTTCGTATTCGGGCTTGTGGCCCTTTGTCCGAGGTACTGCTGATCAAGTGCGCGGTGCCTGTTCGGCCCTACGCGGTGAAGCGGTGGTGGTGCTGGTCGTACTAGTTCATCTATGCGTGAGCATGGAGGGGCTTGCCTGCAAGTGCAAGGTGCGCCTCTCCCATGGCCTCGTTCTGGGTCGGGTGGGCGTGAATGAGGTTGGCGACATCCTCGGGATGGGCCTCCCAGTTGACGATGAGCTGTGCCTCGCCGATCTGCTCGCCGATGCGCGAGCCCACCATGTGAATGCCGATGACGGGGCCGTCCTTGAGCTGCACGAGCTTGATGAAGCCTGCGGTGCCGAGGATCTGGCTCTTGCCATTGCCGCCAAGGTTGTACTCATAGGTCGTGATGGCGCTTTCACCATGTGCGGCCTTGGCCTCGACCTCGGTCATGCCGACCGAGCCGATCTCCGGCTCGCAGTAGGTCACGCGCGGGATGTTGATGTCAGCGATGACCATGGGTCGCAGGCCCGCGATCTCCTCGGCAACGAAGATGCCGTGCTGGAAGCCGCGGTGCGCGAGCTGCAGGCCGGGGGTGATGTCACCGACGGCGAAGATGCTCGGGATGTTGGTGCGCAGACGCTCATCGACGAGAACCCAGCCGCGCTCCATCGCGACGCCTTGTTCCTCGAAGCCCATGCCCGTGGCATTCGGGCCACGGCCCACGGCAACGAGAAGGATGTCGGCGTCGAAGGTCTTTCCATCTTCGAGGGTGACATGCACGCCGTTGTCGTCCTGAGCCGCAGATGCGAATCGCACCCCGGTCGAGAAGTTGATGCCGCGCTTGCGGAAGGCGCGCTCGAGCGCCTTGCTGCAGGCTTCGTCCTCGATGGGAACCAGGCGAGGCAGGCCTTCGATGATGGTGACGTCAGCGCCGAAGGACTTCCAGACGCTGGCGAACTCAACACCGATGACTCCGCCGCCGAGCACGATGGTGCGCGCGGGAACGTAGTCGAGGTTCAGCGCCTGGTCGGAGGTCATGATGCGACCGCCGATCTCGAGACCGGGCAGGGTGCGGGCGTATGAGCCGGTAGCGAGCACGACATGCGTGCCGGTGTACTGCTCGCCGTTCACCTCAACGGTGTTCGGGCCGACCAGGCGACCGGCACCTTCGACGAAGGTCACGTTGCGACTCTTCACCAAGCCCTGTAGGCCCTTGTAGAGGCGGCCGACGACGCCGTCGCGGTAGTCGTTGACCTTGTCCATGTCGATGCCGTCGAGGGTGGCTCGGACCCCGAAGTGCTCGCTGTCCCGCGC
>JBPCSY010000236.1:0-3791 GCA_051006695.1 Candidatus Nanopelagicales bacterium | reverse complement strand
GTGCCGGCTGACCTGCGCGCAGAGGTCCGCGAGATGGGCGACCGCGCCCTGGCCATTTATGAGGCAATCTCCGCGGCTCGGCCCGGTGACACCGTCGCGATCCTGGGCAAGGGTCATGAGAGCGGGCAGGACGTCGCAGGAGTCGTCACCGACTTCGATGATCGTGCAGTCGCACGAGCTGCTCTCATCGAGATTCTCGGAGCCACCGGATGATCGCGCTTACCGTCGCCCAGGTGTGCGATGCCACCCACGGCGTCGCCCATCACTGTGCCGATTCCGAGGTCATCTCCGACGTGCGCATCGACTCGCGCGATATCTCCGCGGGCTGCCTGTTCGTCGCCATCAAGGGCGAGCGTGCCGACGGCCATGACTTCGCAGCCGAGGTCATCGCAGCCGGGGCGACCGCCGTGCTCTCCGACCGCGAGCTCGACCAGCCGTGCATCGTCGTCGACGACCCGGTGCTGGCCCTCGGTCGCCTCGCGCACTGGGTGCGCTCGACCCTTCTCACCTGCACCGTCGTCGGTGTCACCGGCTCGAGTGGCAAGACCAGCACGAAGGAGCTCATCGCCGGCTTGCTCGCCGTCGACGGCCCGACTGTCTGCCCCGAGGGTTCGTTCAACACCGAGGTCGGCGTCCCGCTCACGATTCTGCGGGCCGATGAGCGCACGAAGTACCTCGTGCTCGAGATGGGCATGCGCGGCGAGGGGCAGATCCGCTATCTCGCGGAGATCGCGCGTCCCACGGTCGGCGTGCTGGTCAATGTCGGCACGGCGCACCTTGAGCTGCTCGGCAGTCGCGAGGCCATCGCCCGCGCGAAGGGCGAGCTGATCGAGGAGCTGCCACCCGAGGGCTTCGCGATCCTCAACGGTGATGATCCGCTGATCCGTGCCAAGGCTGATGACACCAAGGCCAGCGTGGTGACCTTCGGTCGGTCGGTCGGCTGCGATGTGCGAGCCACTGACGTGCGCCTTGACGCGGCCGCGCGTCCGTCCTTCACCCTCACCCACGACAACGAGTCAGAGCCCATCACCTTGAAGGTGCACGGCGAGCACTTCGTGCAGAACGCCCTCGCCGCGGCCTCCGTGGCACTCGCACTCGGCATCAGCATCGATGTCGTGGCTGCCGGGCTGCGCATTGCCGGGCTCGACAGCAAGTGGCGCATGGAAGTGCGCGAGCTCGGGAACAACATCACCCTCGTCAACGACAGCTACAACGCCAACCCCGAGTCGATGCGCGCGGCACTGGCCGCCACGGCATCGATGGCCGCGGGTCGCCGCAGTTGGGCGATCCTCGGTGAGATGCGCGAACTGGGGGAGTCCACGCGCACGGAGCACGAGTCACTCGGTCGCGCCGCCGCGGCCATGGGCATCGATCGACTCGTCTGCATCGGTGACGCACTGATTCCCACATACGAGGCCGCCCTCGCAGCAGGCCTGAAGTCTGATCTCGTCACCTCAATCGAGGACGCCGTGAGCATCGTCACGACGGAGGCGATCACCGGTGACGTCATCGTGGTCAAGGCCTCACGGGGCATAGCCTTGGAGCGAGTTGCCGATGCCCTGTCGGCCTGGAATGGCGGTGTGGCATGAGGCTCGTGGTCATCGCCGCCGGCATCGCGACGCTGTTCTCGCTCATCGGAACGCCGATCCTGATTCGCCTCCTCGCGCGTCGCAATTACGCGCAGGCCATTCGTGTCTCGACCGACACGGAGGCCTACCCCGAGCATTCGGGAAAGAGGGGCACGCCGTCGATGGGCGGTGTCGCGATCATCCTCGCGGTCGTGGCGGGCTACTTCGGGGCGCATCTGCTCGCCTGGCGCCCGCTCACTGCTTCCGGCCTGCTCGTCATCTATCTGATGGTCGGTCTCGGTCTCGTGGGTGTCGCGGACGACTACCTGAAGATCTTCAATCAGCGCAGCACCGGTCTTCGGGCGCGCACCAAGCTCATCGGCCAGGCGATTGTCGCCCTGAGCTTTGCGTGGATGTCGATCACCATCACCGATGGCTTCGGCGATACGCCGGCCTCCCAGGCAATCTCCTTCGTGCGTGACACCTCGATCGTGCTGCCGGTCGGTCTCTTCCTGCTCTGGGTGTGGTTCCTCATCACCGCGACGACCAATGGCGTGAATCTCACCGATGGTCTCGACGGCCTGGCCATCGGCGCCTCGATCATGAGCTTCCTCGCGTACGTGCTCATCAGCATCTGGCAGTACGGGCAGAACTGCGGGTTCCTCGACTCGGCCCAGTGCTACAACACGACTGATCCACTCGATCTCGCACTCGTCGCCGCCGCGGCCGCAGGCGCGAGCTTCGGCTTCCTGTGGTGGAACACCTCGCCTGCCCGCATCTTCATGGGCGATACCGGCTCACTGGCACTCGGCGGCGGCATCGCCGGCCTCGCCATCCTCTCGCGCACCGAGCTGCTGCTTCCGTTCATCGCCGGCCTGTTCCTCATCACCACGCTCAGCGTGATCGGCCAGGTTGGCTCCTTCAAACTCACGGGCAGGCGCATCTTCCGCATGGCCCCGCTGCACCACCACTTCGAAATGCTCGGCTGGCCCGAGGTGCAGATCGTCGTGCGCTTCTGGATCATCCAGGGCCTGTGCATCGGCATCGGCCTGACCCTGTTCTACGCCGAGTGGGTGCGCGCGTGAGCGCAGGCGGCACGAATCTCGGGAGCAGCAGTGACATCAACGATGCCCACCGGCTCTCCGACTGGTCGCAGTGGACGGTCACGGTCGCAGGTATCGGCATCGCGGGTTTCTCCTGCGCCGATGCACTGATGCAGCTCGGTGCAACCGTCATCGTCATCGACGCAGGTGACGGCGAGAAGCAGCGCGAGCGCGCCGAGATTCTCGAGACCCTCGATGCCGAAGTGCGCCTCGGCTACGACGGCATGGCCCCTGACTGCGATCTGCTCGTCGTCTCGCCGGGGCTGCGCCCGAGTGCGCCGGTCATCGTCGATGCGCTGCAACGGGGTATCCCGGTGTGGGGTGAGCTCGAGCTGGCCTGGCGCCTGCGTCACCCCGACACGGCCGCTGCATGGCTCACGGTCACGGGCACCAATGGCAAGACGACCACGACACTGATGCTCGAGTCGATGCTTCGCGCCGCCGGCTATCGCACGGCCTCGGCGGGCAATATCGGCAACTCACTCGTCGACGTCGTCATGCATGACGAGCTCGACGTGATCGCCGTCGAGGTGGGCGCCCCGCAGCTGCCCTTCGTGCACTCGGTCAGCGCGGTTGCCGCCGTGTGCCTGAACATCGCCGACGATCACATCGATCACTTCGGTTCGATGGAGGAGTACGTCGCCGCGAAGGCTCGCATCTTCGAGCGCACCCAGGAAGCTGTCGTCTTCAATGTCGAGGATCCCGTCACGCTCACCATGGTCGAGAACGCCGACGTCATCGACGGCTGCCGTGCCATCGGCTTCACCCTCGGTGCCCCGGCCATCTCGATGCTCGGAGTTGTCGACGAGTACCTGGTCGATCGCGCCTTCATCGAGGAGCGCCAGACCTCGGCACAGGAACTCGCGGTCATCGACGACGTGCAGCCCGCCGCCCCGCACAACGTGGCCAACGCACTAGCCGCCGCTGCCCTGGCCCGAGCCTTCGGCGTGCCCGCCACCGCAGTGCAGCAGGGCCTGCAGGATTTCGTGCCCGCCGCCCACCGCATCGCCCATGTCGGCGAGATCGACGGGGTTACCTTCATTGACGACTCCAAGGCCACCAATGCCCACGCTGCCCAGACCTCGCTGCTGGCGTACCCCAGCATCATCTGGATCGCCGG
>JBPCSY010000235.1:0-7577 GCA_051006695.1 Candidatus Nanopelagicales bacterium | reverse complement strand
GCCCAGTAGCCACTGAGCATGCCGGGGGTCAGGCGCTTGTACGAGTTCACGGTCGGTGCGGCGAATGCAGCGAGTGCCTCGTGATGGGCGAGCAGACCGGCGATGAAATGTCGTGCGAGGTCGGTGATACCCAACGGGTCATCGAGGCTCGCGAACATATTCTCGCCAGCAGCGTTCGCGAGGCTCATGTTCACGTGCATGCCATTGCCGACTGCATCGGCGAACGGGCGTGCCATGAATGTGGCGTCGACACCGCGTTCGCGTGCTGCGAGGCGCACGAGTTCTCGGAAGAGCAATGCGCAGTCGGCTGACTCGAGTGCGGGCTGGTAGTGAAGTGCGGCCTCGACCTGGCTCGGTGTGAACTCAGCGTTGACACCTTCCACCTGCAGGCGCGCCATCTCGGCGAGCTCGACAACGGCCTCGAGCGTGCCGCTCGGATCAGCGCCGGCACCGATGCCGTATACGCGGTGATCGGGAACGGGCATCTTGACGAGCGGCTTGAGGCTCTCGAGCAGGAAGAACTCCATCTCGAAGCCGGTCATCGGCGTGTAGCCGCGCTGGCCCCACTGATCGCAGATCATGCGCAGCTGGCGGCGGCCGTCGAGCGGCAGTTCTTCACCGTTGGTGCGATAAAGGTTCGACAACGCGATCTGGCGACCATTGATCCACGGGCGAAGTGTCGCGGAGTCGATGCGCGCTTCCATGTCGGGAAAGCCGGCACTGGTCGAGTAGCTCGGAGTATCGAGGAACTCGAGATCGAGGCCTTGCACCATCACCGTGATTGCGTAGTGAGTCGGGTGATCGACCCGATGGGTCGGCACTGTCTTGCCATGGGTGAGCCCGAGCAGGTCGGGGAAGATCACATCGATCTGGTCAGCCACGTCAGTTCGCCTCTCCGGCAGCAACGCCGACAAGGGTTCCCTTGTCGACTACCTGATGATCATCGAGCCACACACTGTGATTGCGCATCGGCAAGTCGAAATGGCCTGCGGTGAAGCGGTCGGCGTTCTCGTTCGCGCCGGTGCTGAACAGGAAGTTGCCGCCGAAGGCGCGCGCCTCGGTGCCGTTGATATCGGAGCGGTCGTACAGCTCGAGGAAATCCCAGCGTGCGCCGGTGTTCATGCCGAAGCCGACATGCGAGGTGGCGTAGGCGTCGGCGTCGAAAGCTTCGAGGTAGGAACGCATGAGCTCGGCCTGGTAGCCGTTGCCCTTGATCTCGACGACGTAGTCATTCTCGATGCGCATCGTGATCGGCTCGGTGATGTAGTGCTTGAAGGTCAGGTTGATATCACCGGGTGCGAGAACGACCGTGCCGTTGACGGTGCCCTTCGCGGGGAAGGCGAGTACGAGACCGCCGGGCCAGTGCGCGATCGAACCGGGGCCGCTGATCACGCCGGTCGAGCCTGCGGTGAATGCACCAGCGAGCTCGACCGTGAGATCGGTGCCGAATTCGCTCGTGGCACGCATGGTCTTCGAGCGCTTCATCAATTCGTGTGCTGCCGTGACGCGCTCGGCCATCACCGGATCGTGACGCATGCGCTCGTACACCTCGGGGTGTTCCAGGCTCACCATCAGGATGCTCGTGCCGGAGGAAAGAATCGGGCCGAGCTCCTTCGCATGCAGCATGCCCTCGACCGTGCAGTCGACGACAAACGGAACGGAGGAGAGCGAACCGATCGCTCCGGCGAGACCATTGAGTGCCAGTGATGTGCCGGTCGAACGAATTGCGACAGGACCGGGGTTCGCAGGAGTGCGCATGACAACCTCGAACGGCTTCGCGCCGAGTGACTCGAGTGCGAGCAGTGAGGTCTCGACGAGATCGGGGCGACTCGCAGACTCGGAGAGCACGATGCACTCCATGCCGGGGGTCACCCCGTTCACCTTGAACTGCGCGGCGAAGGACTCGATCCAGCGCCATTCGGCGACAGGCGGTCGGACGGTCATGTGGTCTCCCAGTGCTGAAGGATGGCGCGGTTCACGGCGTCAGGTGCCTCGAGGTTGAGCAGGTGCCCGGCGCCGGGAATCGTCACAAGTGTGGCATTGGGCATCAGATCGACAATGGCCTTCGAGTAGGAAGGCGGGGTTTCGTCGTCATCCTCGCCAATCAGGACCAGGGTCGGCACCGTGATTTCGGGCAGGATCGCCCGCGAGTCGTGCGAGGGCAGGATCGACAAGCTGGTGAGCATGCCGGCCATCGGGATGCGGGCCATGGCCTCGCAGGCCTCGGGCACGACATGCTGCGCTTGGGGGCCAGCGAGCGAAGTGAGGATCACGGGAGCTGCCGCGGCGACGGTGCCGAAGGTCTCGAGACCCTTCAGGCGGTTATTGCGCCACTCGTCAGGGTCGGTGCCGTCGAGGCCGAAGGCGGGGCTGGTGCAGATCAGGGTGAGCGAGCGCACGAGCTCGGGGTACGCGTGGGTCGTGTACTGGGCGATCATTCCGCCGAATGACGTACCGACGAGATCAACGGGTGCATCGGGGGAGACTCGACGGATCAGTGCGGCTGCTCGATCGGCGTCGCCGGCAAAGCTCTCGGTCTCGACCGGAGCCGACTCGCCGTAGCCGGGGGCATCCCAGGCCACGACCCGCTCGGCCTCGGCGAGAACGGGCAGATTCGGGCCCCAGGCAATGCGCGAACCGCCCAGGCCGTGAAGGAGGACGGCCACGCGTGACCCCTCGCCGGCCTCCCGCCAGGCGTTCGGGCTCTCGTCGACATCCGTGATCGTGATCGGCATGCTCGAAAACTAGGGCCGCATATCAATTTATTCAACAGTGTTGACCTTTGATTTTCGATCCCTATTCTCGGGGCTATGACTCCTGCGAATGCCGTTGCCGCACATGAAGGTTCCTCAGTTGCCACCGGTTCCACCGGCGGCAAGACCGGCCCGGTCGGTACCCCTGACTCCTCGATGACCCGCGACGAGATGGTCGCGGTCATCCGCGAACTCGGTCCGAAGTTCGAGGAGCGCGCTGTCCAGACTGACCTCAATGCCGAGTTCCCTTGGGGCAACTTCAACGACCTGCGTGAACGCGGCTTCCTGGCCCTGTGCGTGCCGAAGCAGTACGGCGGTATGGGCGCGAGCTACGCCGACTACATGCGCGTGTCCGAGGAGATCGGCCGACACTGCGGCTCGACCGGCCTGACCTTCAACATGCACAACGCCACCATGCTGTGGGCGGGTCAGGTGGCTGACCTGCTCGACATGAGCCCGGAGGAGCGCGAAACACACGAGCGTCGCCGCGCTGAGATGTTCCGCGGCGTGGTCGAGAACGGCGAGATTCACTCGCAGCCGTTCAGTGAGGGCCTGAACCCCGGTGCGCTCGCCGGCATCATGACCCGCGCGACGCCGGTCGAGGGTGGCTACCTGGTCACCGGTCGCAAGATCTTCGCCTCCCTCTCGGGCGCGGCGGATCGCTACAACGTCACCTGCCAGGTGGAGGGCGAGGAGTTCCTGCGCCTTCTCTCCGTGCGCGCGAATGCTGACGGTGTCGAGATCGTCGATGACTGGGATCCCCTGGGCATGCGCGGTACCGTCTCGCGCACTCTGCTCCTCAAGGATGTTTTCGTCCCGGCCGATGACGAGATCATGCCCGGCGGCATGTACGACCAGGCGGCCAAGCGCTACCCCTACCTCTTCATGTCTCTAGCGCCCTCGTATCTCGGACTGACCAAGGGAATCCTTGACTTCACTCGCGGCTACCTGCGTGGTGAAGTTGCCGGTGCGGCCAAGGGCACCGGCCGCCGCGATAACCCCATCAAGCAGTACGGATGGGCAGAGATGAACATCAAGTACGAGCAGTCACGCGCAATGCTCTTCAGCGTGGTCGACTCCGCCACCCTTGATCCCATCGAGGAGCAGATGGTCACCGCTTGGGCGGCCGTCTACACCGTGATGGAGCACGCGAATGCCGTGGCGGCCCTGGCCGTGCGGGTCTGTGGTGGCCAGTCGATGCTCAAGCACATGCCCCTCGAGCGCATGTACCGCGACTCTCGCCTGGGCTCGACCATGCTTCCCTGGAGTGCCGAAGTGGCCCTCGAGCGCATCGGAAAGTCAGGCCTGTACGACGCATAAGCCTGAGGGAGGACGCGGAATCGTTACCGCGCCACTTTCCGAAAGTGCTTGCGCACCGCACCTCTTTGATCAAGTATTCGGTTGTCGTTCGGCTACGTACGAGCACGCTCACGTCCCTATGGAGGAGACATGTCGCAACGGGAAAACCTCCCGCACTCAGATCAGCACCTTGGAGCCGGTGATCCGGAAACCAAGGGGACCTCGCTGAAGAAGGGCACGCTGGGCCTCTTCGGCATCATCTTCTTCGTCGTTGCCGCCGCCGCACCCGTGGCCGGCATGACCGGTGCCTTCCCGGTTGCCGTGGGCATTGGCGATGGCGCCGGCGCTGCCGGCATGTACGTCGCCGTGGGCCTCGTGCTGCTGCTGTTCTCAGTCGGCTACGCGACTATGTCGCACTACGTCACGAACACGGGCGCATTCTTTGCCTACGTCGGTCGTGGCCTGGGCATCGTGCCCGGTGTCGGCTCGGCCTTCGTGTCGACCCTCGCTTACCTCACTGTGCAGTGGGGCGTCATCGGCTTCCTCTCGGGCCAGCTTGATTTCTACATGCAGGCGAAGTTCAGCTTCGACATCGACTGGTGGATCTACGCGATCATCCTGATCGTCGTCGTCTGGGTGCTCTCGGCACTGTCTGTCGACATTGGCGCAAAGGTGCTCGGCGTCTTCCTGACTGTCGAGATCATCGCGTTGCTCGTGCTTGCCTTCTCGATCCTGTTCCAGGGCGGTGCAGAGGGCATTGACCTTGGCGCATCATTCAGCCCGTCGAACATCTTCGCCGGCGGGCTCACGGGCGGCGCGGGCATTGCCTTCGCCTTCGCCCTCGCATCCTTCATCGGCTTCGAGGCAACCGCCATCTACGGCGAGGAGTCCAAGGACCCCAAGCGCACGGTTCCGAGGGCCACCTACATGTCGGTCGTCTTCATCACCGTGCTCTTCGGCATCGTGGGCCTGGCCCTCATCAGCGGCCTCGGCGCCGAGGGTGTCACTGACAAGGTGTTCGAGGTCACGGCAGTCGACGGCGTACCGCTGTCCGACCCGTCGGCAATGCTCTTCAGTCTCTCGACCAGCTACGTGGGCTCCTGGCTTACTGAGCTGTTCTCGATCATCGTGCTGACCTCGCTGTTCGCCGCGACGCTCGCCTTCCAGAACAGTGCCTCGCGCTACCTGTTCTCGATGGGCCGCGCCGGTGTGCTGTCGAAGAAGCTCGACAAGGTCAACAGCCGCCAGTCGCCGATGGTGGCCACCACTGTGGTGTCCATCCTCGCGGTGATCCTGGTCGTGGTCGCGATCATCTTCGCCTGGGATCCGATCCTGAACATCTTCTACTGGTTCGGCGCAGTCGCGGTTATCGCGATCGTGCTCACCGAGATCCTGGTGAGCCTGTCGGTCATCGTGTACTTCCGTCGCACCAAGGAAGACACCCGCGTGTGGAACACGCTGATCGCACCGATCCTGTCGATCATCGGTCTGGTCATCGGCGAGTACATGCTCATGAGTCGCTTCAACCTCTTCTCGGGCACTGCCTCGGGTGAGGGCGGTGCGTGGGAGATGAACACGACCGGTTGGATTCTCGTTCTCCTCACCTTCGCTGTGTTCATCGTCGGCCTCATCGTCGGCGCTGTCCGCAAGGACAAGGAGAACTACGACGCAGTTCACAACTTCGTCAGCTAGTACTGAGGAGGGGGATGGGCCTAGTGGTCCATCCCCCTTCCCATTTCCGAAAACAGCACGACGAGGCCGAAACGGGCAGGAGAACGCATGCGCACCGATCACGGGAATACGGGGCACATCGATACCTTCGCCGCCGACAATCTGCCGCCGGCTGCCGAGTGGCCCGAGCTCATCGGGATTGACGCCTTCGATTACCCCGAGCGACTCAATGCGTCAGTGGAACTCCTCGAGGGCACGATCGCCCGGCACGGTGCTGACCGCCCGGCGATCGCCGGAGTCGACAGCTCTTGGACCTACGCCGAGGTACTCGACCTCGTCTCGCGTACCGCGAACGTACTCGTCGACGCGGGTGTGCAGCCTGGCAATCGCGTGCTTCTCCGCGGCCCCAACAACCCCTGGCTCGCGATCTCCTGGCTGGCCGTGCTGCGCGTGGGCGGAGTCGTAGTCACGACGATGCCGATGCTGCGCGCCGGTGAGCTCGAGAAAGTTGTTGACATCGCGAAGGTGCAATTCGCCATCGTTGACCATCGCTACTTGGAGGAGTGGGAAGCCGTCACTGGCTTCCACGGCGTCACGATTGCCTACGGTGGCGATTCTGATTCCGATCTCATCGCACGGGGCGCAGCGGCTTCGACGGTCAACGCCGCCTGCGACACCCACGCCGAGGATGTCGCTCTGCTTGCCTTCACGTCAGGCACGACCGGCGGCCCGAAGTCGACTATGCACTTCCATCGCGACATCCTGCTGATTGCCGATACCTACTCGGCGAACGTACTGGCGCCCACGACGGATGATGTCTTCGCAGGCTCCCCGCCGATTGCCTTCACCTTCGGCCTCGGTGGCCTGGTCATCTTTCCGTTGCGTGCGGGTGCTTCGACCGTGCTGCTGGAAGCTGCCTCACCACCGGTGTTGCTGGAAGAGATCCCGCGGCATGGCATCACCTGCCTGTTCACTGCACCCACCGCCTACCGCGCGATGCTGGCAACTCTTCCCGAGGGCGGCTTGCCTTCGCTGCGACGTTGCATCTCCGCGGGTGAACATCTGCCGCAGGCTACGTGGCAGGCCTGGCGCGATGCCACGGGTCTCGAGCTCATCGATGGCATTGGTGCCACCGAGATGCTGCACATCTTCATCTCGGCACGTGTCGACGACATGGTGCCCGGCGCAACGGGCAAGCCTGTGCCCGGCTTCATCGCGCAGGTGGTCGACGAGAATCTCGAGCCGGTGCCTGTCGGAACACCCGGTCGTCTTGCGGTGAAGGGCCCGGTGGGCTGCAGGTATCTCGCCGACAAGCGCCAGGGCGTTTACGTGCAGGGCGGCTGGAATATCACCGGTGACATCTTCGTCATCGACGAGAGCGGTCACTTCCACTACGTGTCACGCTCCGACGACATGATCGTGTCGAGTGGTTACAACATCGCGGCACCCGAGGTCGAGAACGCACTGATGCTGCACCCGGCAGTGGCCGAGACTGCGGTAATCGGTGCACCGGACGCCGATCGCGGCCTGATCGTCAAGGCCTTCGTCGTGCCCGCCGCAGGCTTCGAGCCCAGCACTGCATTGGCCAAGGAACTCCAGGATCACGTGAAGGCAACCATCGCTCCGTACAAGTACCCGCGAGCGATCGAGTTCGTCACCGAATTACCGCGCACGGCTACCGGCAAGTTGCAGCGCTTCCGGCTCAAGGAGTAGCTCCACAGCACGCGAGCCGGCAGGCTCGCGAGTTCACGAACTACAGGACGCGAGCCGGCAGGCTCGCGAGTTCACGAACGACAGGACGCGAGCCGGCAGGCTCGCGAGGTCACGAACTACAGGACGCGAGCCGGCAGGCTC
>JBPCSY010000234.1:0-3003 GCA_051006695.1 Candidatus Nanopelagicales bacterium | reverse complement strand
AGCATGACGCGAGTGCCCTGCGGCATGCCCGATCCCCTTTCCGCGGTTGTCGTCATCGTACGGCCCTCACCAATAATGCTCACGAGCCTCGAAGTCCCGCGGCGCTGATGGGGTGCTAGCACCATGCGCGTCATGGATGGCATGGTGCAGTCCCCCCAACTCCTCGGGATCGAGGTCGAAACTTTGTAGGGGGCTCGCCGAGCGACATACCTTCCCAAGATGCAGCCGCTCGGACGTACAGGACGGATTCCGAGGGTTCATGCCCAGAGAGCCCTCACTCGAGTGTCCGTGGCGATCGTTGTTGCCCTCGTCACGCTTGCGGCCTCCCTCATCACGTCTCCGCCAGCAGCCGCGACTGTGGGTGTGTGGTCGACTCCGGTCACGCTGTCGGCGCCGGCGGCCTACAACGGGGGAGGGTCCGCAGGGCGGCCGCAGATCGACTCCTCGGCCGATGGCAGCAAGGTCGTATCCGTCTTCACTCGCGAGAGGGTGCAATCGAGTTATACCTACAATCCGGTTGACTTCAGCCGCAGTTCTGATGGCGGCGTGACCTGGTCGCAGGGGTACCCCGTGTCAGCCCTGGACTCTCGGACAGGCGATCCGCTCATCGCCTCGTCAGCGGATGGAACGAAGCTTGCGGTGGTGTGGGTGGATACGGCGAACTATCCCAACTACCAAGTCAAGGTGAAGCGCAGCCTGGACTCAGGGACATCGTGGTTTAGTGAGACGACCCTGAGCCCAGGGGCAAGGATGTCTGGCTCGCCCACGATGACGATGTCCTCTGACGGAACCAGGATCACGGTCGCGTGGCAGCAGTGGGACCCCTCCATCACGCCGCTTTCGATATCCGTGCAGTCGAGGTCCAGCACGGACTCAGGCTCTACCTGGTCAGTATCCGCCGCTCTCTCAGTGGGAAGCGACGCGGGATCTCCTCAGTTGGCATCGTCGTCGGATGGAACGAAACTCACGGCGGTATGGCTCATGAAGAGCGGTACTTCCCACATGGTGCAGTCGAGATATAGCACTGACTCAGGTGCGACCTGGTTGCCGAACATCAGCAACGTCAACAATGTCATCGGAGCGGACGGGCCAGCGGCTTCTCTTCGGATCGTGTCATCGTCCAGCGGTTCGAAGGTCACGGCAATCTGGACAGTGAAGGTAACGGGTAGTAGCAGCTATCGCGTGCAAACGAGATCGAGCTCGGACTACGGTGCATCGTGGGGTGCAAGCATCCCGTTCTTGTCCGACACCGGACAGAATGCCGAATATCCCCAGATTACCTCGTCCTCCGATGGCACCCGGCTGTCGGCCGTATGGATGCGTAGCACCGGAAGCGTCATCGTCATCCAGTCGAGCTCGAGCAATGACTCAGGAGCAACGTGGAGTTCAGCCATTGACCTCTCGGCGACGGGAATGAATGCTGACCGTCCGCAGATTGTTGGCTCCGCCGATGGTGCCACGCTTACGGCAGCGTGGTCTGGGTTCGATGCCAACGGGTACTACTTAGTGCGGTCTCGGGCGAGTGCGGACTACGGAGCCTCATGGTCAGCTCCAGTGGCCGTCTCGGACTTCACTGGAGCCCAAAGCTACGAACCGCAGCTCGCTGGTTCATCCGATGGGTCGGTCGTGGCGGCCGTGTGGCGCAACACCGCAGGTAGTTCCGCTTACCCCACGGTTCGGGGGTCGGGAATCTCGACCCTGGCACCTGGGCTCACGCCGACCTTCGGAACCGTCGCTCGAACCGCGGATGGCTTCACGGTGCCGATCGCGAATTACGACGCCGCCTATGGCTGGGCAGTATCGACATCTGCCGGAGTGGCCTCCATCTCCGGTTCGGTCGTGACGGTTTCCGGACTTGCAGCGGGAGCATCGGCCACAGTCACCGTGACGAGCACGCGATCGGGGTATTCGAGTGGTTCCGCGGCATCAACCGGTCAGGCTCTGAGCACGCAGGTGGTGACGTGGGCGCCTACCACCGCTGTCACCGTGCCGGCCTCGCCGTTGACCCCGTCCTCGTCGGCGACGGCTCTGGGCGGCGCGGTGGTGTCGTATGCGGTGACGTCGGCGGGTACAACAGGTTGCACGGTTGACTCGGTCACTGGTGTCCTCACCTACTCAGGAGTGGGCTCCTGCACCGTTCGCGCGAGCGCGGCCACGACATCCGCGTATGTGGCAGGTACTCGAGACGTCACCTTCGTGGTGACCCTTGCTGCACAGACGGTGACGTGGTCGCCGGTCACGGCGGTGACTGTTCCGCAGTCTCCGTTGACACCCTCCTCGTCGGCGACGGCTCTGGGCGGCGCGGTGGTGTCGTATGCGGTGACGTCGGCGGGTTCGACAGGTTGCACGGTTGACTCGGCTACTGGTGTCCTCACCTATTCGGCCGCTGGCTCCTGCGCCGTTCGCGCGAGTGCGACCGCGACTGCCTCCTATGCTGCCGGATCTCGTGATGTGACGTTCACGATCTCGAATGCGGCCGCGGGGCTCACGTGGTCACCCTCAACTGCACTTGTCGCAACCTCGGGTTCCGTAGTCTTCGCCGCCGCTTCAGCAGCTAGCCCAGGCACGATCACATATTCCGTAACTGGCGCAGGCACCACCGGCTGCTCTGTCGATTCGGGAACACGAACACTTACCTTCAATGCAGCGGGTTCCTGTCAGGTGACCGCATCCGTTGCTGCGGCCAGTGGCTACGACGCCGCGAACTCGGTCTCGACCTTCGCCGTCACGCGCGATACCCCGACACTTTCCTGGGCGCCTAACACCACGATCTACGCGGGGGCCTCGCCCATCACGATCAGTTCAGCGACCACGAATTCGACGGGCGCCGTGACCTATGCCGTCAGTGCGGATTCCGGTGCAGGATGCGCGATCGCGGATGCGACGCTTCCCGTGGTGACCGTCTCGACGGCGGGAACCTGCACGGTCACCGCCCAGGTTGCGCAGAGCGATGTATACGCCGCGCGCACGGATTCGGTTGCGTTCACCGTCGCACTGTCGATC
>JBPCSY010000233.1:0-2827 GCA_051006695.1 Candidatus Nanopelagicales bacterium | reverse complement strand
AAGATGCTGCAGCCGCAGTTCACCCCGCGTGCCCTCGCCGGCTACGAGACCTTCCTTCGCGGCATCACCGCCACCACCCTTGATCGCGCCCTCGCCAAGGATCAGTTCGACTTCGTGGCCGATGTTGCGGCGGATTTCCCGATCCGCGTGCTCGCCCAGTTGCTCGACGTCCCTGAGTCCGATATCCCCCAGCTGATCAAGTGGGGCAACAAGATGGTCGGCAACCAGGATCCCGAGCATGCCGATGTTCTTGCCGACAGCCCCGAGAGCGAGATGTATCGCGACCTTCCGTTCCGCTCACCCGCAGCGCTTGAGGTGTTCAAGTACGGATACGAGCTCGCGTGGGGTCGCAAGGGCGGTAACGGCACTGATCTCGTGTCAGTGCTGATCAACACCGAGCCGTCTGACGGCATCGCCATTGATGCACGCGACTTCCGCAATTACTTCCTGCTTCTCGTCATCGCAGGCAACGAGACAACTCGCCACACCATCACGCACACCATGAACAACCTGATGGCCAACCCTGATCAGCTCGCAATCCTTCGCGAAAAGCCCGAGCTGATCCCGTGGGCGGTCGAGGAATTCCTGCGCATGGCCAGTCCGGTGCATCACTTCCGCCGCACGGCACGCCATGAGACGGTGCTCAATGGCAAGGAGATCAAGGCCGGCGACAAGGTTGTCGTGTGGTTCGGCTCCGGCAACCGCGACGAGGAAATCTTCGCGGACCCGTACAAGTTCGATGTGCAGCGTCACCCGAATGAGCACATGTCCTTCGGTCGCGGCGGCCCGCATATGTGCCTCGGTAACTCACTCGCACGCCTCGAGATCCAGATCATGTTCGAGGATCTCCTGTCTCGTGATGTTGACCTGATGCCCAATGGCAAGGCTGATTACGTGCTGAGCAACTTCGTGCATGGCTTCAAGCGCTTGCCCGTGAAGAAGGCGTAACTCACCCGAGCAATGACTAAGGGCCGGCGAAATTTCGCCGGCCCTTAGTCATTGCTGTGATCAGTCTCGAACGAGATGCCCGAGCCCGGCGACGTTAGTCAGGAAGCTGTCGACGAGCGCATGCGCGCGTGCCTGTGCCTTCGGCTCCTCCGCGTAGGTATACGCAAGCAGCACGTCGGGATCCTGGCCGTCGGCGATGATCAGGTCGCGGCCATCGCCGGGTGACGTGTACCAGCCGTAGAGCATGTCGCCGGTGAGCTCAGGGTGGAATTGAAGTGCGAGGTTCTTGCGCAGGGTGAAGGCCTGCGAGGCTCGCGAGGTGCGCGCGATCTCCGTGGCATCCGGCGGGAGTGCCCAGCGGTCGTAGTGGAAGGAGAACCACGGCCCTTGGGGCACGAGTTTCTCGTCGTCGCTCCACACGCTTGTCCAGCCAATCTCGCAGTCAGGTGCGCGCCCGACACCGCCGCCGTGCGCGCGTGCCAGCAGCTGACCACCGAAGCAGATACCCATGACGGGCACGCCGGCCGCATCAGCCTCGCGCAGCCAGTCGAGCTCGGGGAGCAACCACGAGCCAATGGTCGAGTCGTCCCAGGCTCCCCAAGGCGAACCCATCGGCACGATGACATCGAAGCTGGTCGGGTCGGGGAACTCGTATGTCACGACGCCGGGGGTGTCGTAGTGCGCCGCCTCGACAATGAGCTCCTCCACCACCTCGAAGCCGAGTTCAGCGAAGCGCTCGGAGACCAATCGGGGCGGGCTGAAAGCGTCGTGCTGCATGAATAGGACGCGCATGAGGCAAATCCTCTCCCAAACGGGCCCCGAGGGAGGACGATTCGACATAGGATTTCGAGATCGTTGGGGGCCGAACGATCTCCCACGATACTGATAGCGGCGAGCAACTGGCAACGGCGACAAGGGGCAGCACATGCAGCAGGATCTGGCAGACGTCCGCAGGGACCTCGAGACCCAGGGCATCGACATCCTCCGGCTCCTGTGGCCCGATGTGCTCGGCCTGCCCCGATCGAAGGACATCACCGTCTCGCAGCTCGAGCGCGCCGCCGGTCACGGCCCCGCCTTTTGTCAGGCCACCTGGACGACCACGACCCGCGGCGATGTTCTCGATGGTCACGGCAGTCTTCAGGACGGCCTCTCCGACATGGTGTCTCGTCTCGATGCCTCCACCATCCGGCCGATGCCTTGGGAGGAAGGTGTCGCCTACGCGATCGCCGACATCGACGAGCCCGACGGAACGCCGAATGCCATCGCGCCGCGCTCGCTCCTGCGCCGCATCATCGAGGAATATAAGGCCCTTGGCCTGCTCCCGGTCGTCGGCCCCGAGCTCGAGTTCTATTTCGCGCACAAGCCGAACGGCGAGTGGGAGCGCATTCTCAACAAGACGGGCCGCGTCTACCAGACCGGGTCGCTCGTGGATCCCGACGGCACCTTCCTGTACCTGCTGCGCATGCTCGATCGGCTCAACATCGGAGCATTCGCCGGAAACCACGAGTTCTGCCCGTCGCAGTACGAGATCAACCTCTGGCACGGCGATGCGCTCGACGCCGCCGATCGCACGTTCCTATTCAAGACCGCGATCAAGGACATCACCGCTCGTCGTGGCGTGATGAGCACCTTCATTGGCAAGCCGTGGGGCGATGAAGGCGGTAGCGGATTCCACCTGCACTTCTCGGTCACCGACGTCAACGGGCAGAACTTGATGGGCGAGCCCGATGGTGAGCTGTCGTTGATCGCCCGCCGCATGATGGCCGGCATCCTCGAGCATGCGCCGGCGCTCGTGGCTTTCTGCAACCCCACCATCAATGCGTACAAGCGCCTTGGTCCCGACACCATGGCACCGCATCGCTCGAGCTGGGGCTACGAC
>JBPCSY010000232.1:0-6120 GCA_051006695.1 Candidatus Nanopelagicales bacterium | reverse complement strand
GCTCTCGCTGCACCGCCCCTTCTTGTGCGTGTGACTACTTGCGGCGACGTGCCGTGCGAGCTGCCAGCGCCATGGCGATGATCAGCGCAGCGCCGTTGAACAGCTGAGTGACGTAACTGGGCGCACCGGCGAGCTGCAGGCCGTTGACACCGGTGGCCAGAAGCAGGATGGCGACCAGGGTGCCCACCACGTTGACGCGGCCGGGGCGGATCTGGGTGGCACCCAGGAAGACGGCCGAGAACGCCGGCAGCAGGTATGGCGTGCCCATGTCGGTCGTGCCGGTTGCCGTAGTCGACAGGAGCACGATGCCGGCAAATGCCGCGACGACAGCGGAGGCCACGAACGAAAGGGTTACGACGCGACCAACCTTCACGCCCGCAAGGCGAGCGGCGACCGGGTTGCCGCCCACGGCGTAGAGGTAGCGCCCACCGGGGGTGTACTCGAGTGCCCACCAGATGATCAGGGCGATAACCGCGGCGTAGTAGACCGAAGCCTGGACGCCGAACCACTGCTGGCGCGCGAAGTCAAGGAAAGGCGCGTAGCCATCCTCGCTCAGCACCTGCTGGCCGCCGCCGGTGATCATGAAGGCCACGGCAGCGAGAACGGAGCTCATGCCCAATGTGCCAATGAAGGAGTCAACCTTGAACTTCACGACCACGAGCGCGTTCAGGAGACCGATGCAGACAGCGATGATCATCGCACCGCCGACGGCGAAGACGACGCCCTTGTGCTGGAGAAGTGCCCACGACGTGAAGCAGCCGGAAACGGTCATCGTCGCCGCGATGGTCAAGTCGAAGGCGCCTGCGGCGACGGGGATGATCAGGCCGAGGGCCACGATCGCACTGACGGCCTGGAAGGCAAGCACGGTCTTCGCGTTGTCGACCTGGAAGAACAGCGAGGGGATCCACAGGGAGAAGACGATGATGAGGGCGAGCCACACGTACACGCCGCTGAAGCGGTCAAAGCCGAAATTGATTCGGCGGCGGGGCGCTGCTTGGACTTCTGACATCGAGGTGACTCCGGTTTCTTCGAGGTTGAGGGGCAGTAGTCAGTGGGTTAGGCGGCGGGTTCGCCTGTGTCACGGCCGATGGACGCGGCAGTGATGTTGTCATTGGTGAGCTTGGCGCCCTTGAGCACGTCGACTGCCTTGCCTCGACGCATGATGATCACCCGATCGCACACGCGCACGAGTTCTTCGTGATCGGTGGAGGCCACCATGACCGCGGTGCCCTGGGCTGCCGCTTCGTCGACCAGGCGATGGATATCGGCCTTGGCGCCGACGTCGACACCCTGGGTGGGCTCGTCGAGGATGAGCACCTTGGGCTCCTGGCGCATCCAGCGTGCGATGACGACCTTCTGCTGGTTTCCGCCGGAGAGCTGGGCCATCGTGTACTCGGAGTTGCGCGGGCGCACGTCGAGCTTGTCGAGCCATTCATTGACGTCAGAGCGCTCTGAGCTGCGGCTCAGGAAGCCGAAGTTCATGTGGTGGCCGGGGTTCACGATGGTGATGTTCTCGCGCAGGGTCTGATCCATCAACGAGGCATTCGCATGGCGCTCCGCGGGCACGAGAGCGATGCCGCGATCAATCGAGACGTCGGGTCGGCACTCGGGAAGTTCCTGGCCCTGGAGGAATACCTGGCCGGCCCGGTTGTGACCGCCGAAGATCAGTGAGGCGACTTCCTCGCGACCGGAGCCGGTGATGCCGGCGAAGCCGACAACCTCACCTGCATGGATCGTGACGTTGAGATCCTGTACCGAGGCTCCCGAGACACCCTTGATCTCAAGAACGGGCTCGCCGTGCTCGCGCGCATCGGCATCGGTGATGTGCTCCTCGAGCTTTCGACCGACGACGAGCTCGATGAGCTCTTCCTCGGTCAGACCCTCGACGGGGCGGGTGATGATGTGCTTGGCATCGCGCAGCACGGTGACGGAGTCGGCCATCTCGAAGACCTCATCGAAGTGGTGCGACACGAACAGCACCGCGATACCGCGATCGGCCACGCCACGCACGAGCTTGTAGAGGCGCTGCGCCTCGGCACCGGGCAGGTTGGCCGTGGGCTCATCGAGGATGAGCATCTTGGTATCGCTGCCGCGGGTCGACATGGCGCGAGCGATAGCGACGGCGGTGCGCTCGGACATCTGCAGAGCACCCACGGGCATGCGCACGTTGATGTCGTAGCCGAGCTCCTTGAGTGCGTCGCGTGCGGCGTTGCGCTCCTTCTTCCAGCTGATGGTCTTGGTGACACCGGTGATGTAGCCCTGGCCGATGGCCATGTTGTCGACCGCGTCGAGGTTGGCCACCAGGCCGAGATCCTGGTGCACGAAGCGCAGGCCCACGGCCTCGCTGGCGGTGGCGTTGGAGAAGGCGAGCTCCTGGCCGCCGACGGTGACAGAGGTGCCCTCCTCAGGCTCGTGGAAGCCGGCGAGGATCTTGATCAGGGTCGACTTGCCGCAGCCGTTCTGGCCGACGAGTGCGCGCACCTCACCGGGCTGGACGTCGATGCTCACGTGATCGAGCGCGGTTTGGCCGCCGAAGATCTTCGTTGCGTCGCGAACCGACAGTGCCGTGGTCATTCAGCCTCCCTCAATGTCTGTCGAACACTAGTGCCGTAATTCCAATTTGCAAGGTCTTCCTAGTATTTTTCCCAGGGACCTCGGTTACCCATCAGTAGGGCGACGGGAAAGATCTCGAATTGATAACGACACGGCACGCAGGAGTGCCACATCGCTTGCCACAGGCCTACTCGGAATCGAGTACCGCGTGCGCAGCAGCAAGGCGCGCGACCGGCACGCGACTCGGTGAGCACGACACGTAGTTCAGGCCGAGCTTCTCGCACAGGGCGATCGATGCGGGGTCACCGCCATGCTCACCGCAGATACCGAGCTTGATGTCAGGGCGCGCGGAGCGTGCCTTGGCCGCCGCGATCTCCATCAGGCCGGCCACACCCCATTCGTCGAGTTCGGAGAACGGGCTCACGGTGAGCAGGCCGCGCTCGAGGTAGGTGCCGAGCATGCGTCGCTCGACATCGTCACGCGAGAAGCCGTAGGTGAGCTGGGTGAGATCGTTGGTGCCGAAGGAGATGAACTCGGCCCACTGCGCTAACTGATCGGCCATGAGCGCCGCGCGCGGAGTCTCGACCATGGTTCCGATGGAGAACGGCACGACGATGCCGGTGCGCGATGCGACTTCCTGGTTGACCCGGCGAATGAGACGAAGGCTCATCAGCAGCTCATCGGGAATCGAGACGAGCGGGATCATCACCTCGAGCGTGGGCGCGATGCCGTGCTGGGTGTTGACGTCGATCCACGCGTTGAACAGGCCTTCGACCTGCGCGGGATAGAGACCTTCATGGATCAGTGCGAGACGAACGCCGCGCACGCCCAGCATGGGGTTCTCCTCATGGAGGCTCTCCGCCATCTTGGCCCAGCTTTCGTCGACCACTTCGTGCTCGGTCGGGAGGAATTCATGCATCGGTGCATCGAGGAGTCGCACGGTGACCGGGCGATCGCCGACAGCGAGCAGGAGATCGCGGAAGTCCTCGCGCTGTGCCTCTGCCAGTGCGGCAAGCGCGAGCTCCTCCTCCTCCGGACTCGAGGAGAGAATGACGCGACGGATGAAGGGAAGTCGGTCACCGAGGAACATGTGCTCGGTTCGGCACAGGCCGATGCCTTCTGCGCCGTTGTCCATCGCTACTCCAGCGTCGACACCGGTGTCGGCGTTGGCGCGAATACCCAGCCGACGCACGTCATCGGCCCAGTTGAGAACTGTCGAGAGCGCGAAGGAAGGCTCGGGGCGCTCGATCGGCACCGCACCGACATAGACCGCACCTGCATCACCATCGACGGAGATGACATCGCCGCGCTGCAGTACGTGCTCGCCTGCAGTGACGGTGCCTGCCGCGCGATCGATGCGCATTCCGCCGGCACCGCAGATCGCCGGGCGACCCATGCCACGCGCAACCACTGCCGCATGCGAGGCCGAGCCGCCGGTGACAGTGAGGATGCCGGCCGCGGCCATCATGCCCGGAAGGTCACCGGGGGTCGTCTCAGCAGCAACGAGGATCACGGAGTCGCCGGCCTCGGCCATCTCGCATGCCTCTTCGCTCGTCAGGGCAATACGACCGACAGCAGCACCGGGCGATGCGGCAAGACCCGTGACGAGAACGACCTCGTGGCCAGTGAGCCGCGGGCGCGGATGCATGAGCTCGAGAACATGAGTCGGGCGAATGGCCGCGACGGCTGAGCGCTCATCGGTGATGCCGCGGGTAGCGAGATCAACGGCGAGGCTTGTTGCCACTCGCGCACTCGTGCGATTGAGCTCCTCGAGACCCGCAAGTACGAGACCCTCAGGGCCGTATTCGAAGTCGACGAGCACGACGGTCTTGAGGCGACCCTCAAGCTCAGCCAGCACGCCGGTGAGCATGGCCGCGCCACCTGGCAGCTTCGAGAGCGGATGCCCGATCGACGGGCGCTCTCCGCTGACGCGCACGCCGTGACGGAATCCGCCGGTCGGGGCAAATTGACCTGTGGAGAGATCACGCGAGATGGCGTGACCGTGGCCCGCTTCGTCGTGGTCGGTGATGACGACGGTCTCGAGATGCAAGCCGAGCGGAAGATCAGCGGGAAGCTGCTGGGTGCGCCGTGCGCGAGCAGCGCGCGGCGAGGTCCAGCGGGCGAGCATCGCGGCAGCGGCGTCTGCGAGTTGCTGATTGACCTCCAGCGGAAACTTGTTCTTGCCCTTCTCATTGCACAATGCGATGAGCGGTTCGATGCGATGCGCGGGGTCGTCGAAGTCCAGGCCGAGTGCGGCGATCTCGTCACCGGGAACCTCGAGGGCGAACTCGGCGATGAAGCTAGCGGTCTTCCACCAGGCCACGGCGAGATCGGCAGCCATCTTCGGGCGCAGGCCCTCGGGGATCCGGCCGTTCTCCAGACCGATCGCCACAAGATCCGGCGGCAGGCCCGCGGCGTCGAGCGGTGCGCTCGCGCTGAGCCGCAGCAACAGGATGCCACCGTCAGCCGTCGTCGAACCGACCGTACGCTCGGCGATTGTCTCCAACAGATGAACCGCGGCCTCGGCGCGATCAGCGGAGACAAGGCCGGGCACATTCGGGACGGGGATGGTCAGGCCGGTGGCAACCGGAAGCCCGAGGCCAGCGAGAGTCTCCATCTGCACTCCGCGCGTGCAGAGCGAACGCACGTCAAGTCCGCGTTCGAAGCCCTTGCCGAACGGTACGAGTCCGACGTCGTCGATCGGTGAGATGACCACGAACGCGCTATCCGTGATTTCCGGAGACGAGCTGCTCCTCGAGTGCCTCGTCTTCCTGTCGCGACATGCCGATGGTCAGCAGCAATTCCTGATGCAAGTGCATCCACACCGTGTGATACGAGTCAATGAGCGGCGAGGCCAGCCAGGCATTGTCGCCTTCATCGAGCTTCTCGAGCGCCTCGGTGAGGCGAGCGCGGTAACCGGAAAGGGTCGGGACGTCCTCGGCGAAGCGCTTGAGCAGCGGCGCAATCGAGTCATCGATGTCATCAAGACGGTCGCGGATCTCGGCGTCGTAGCCCGGATCGGAGTGATCGTTGACGCTGCCATCGGGGCGCACCTGCCAGGCGGTGCACAGGTCGCGCAGTGCGCGGTTGACGGGCAGGAAGCGGTGGAAAGTCGCCATGATGCGCTCGCGCTCGGGAGCGTCGGCCGGCAGGCAGAGGAGCTCGCCCACGAAAGCAGTGCCTGCCGGAGTCGGCATCATCATCGGGCCCTTGATGAGCAGGAGGCCGGCCTCCGCCAGCGATTGCTGCTCGGCCGAGGCCTCGCCGCGGGCCATGCCCCGGACCACGATGGATACGAGTGCAGTGCGCTCGGCATCGGTGATGACCACGTCAGACATGTTGCCTCCAGGTAAAGCGATATGCGAACAACGAATCGTAGACCGCCCAGGGGAATGCGGCGGACGGCTATTTATAGAGCACGTCTAAAGAAAGCCGCCAATCGGGAGGCCATTCCCTTTGTGCCCGAAGACCAAGACTAGGACTTACTGCAGGGTTACTATCCCCGAAACACCTATCCCGCCCTATCGGGCGTCACGAGAGGCCACCCACATGCGTGCACTCCAGCTC
>JBPCSY010000231.1:0-2965 GCA_051006695.1 Candidatus Nanopelagicales bacterium | reverse complement strand
CTAACCAGCTGAGCTACCGCCCCCGTTAGGGATGCTGAATCCTATCGAGGCGCGCATGCGTAACCGCTCCCCGTGGCCAACCGTCTCAGACGGAGTCGAGGTCGCCATCGAGTAGTTGCTGAGGCACCACCGCGAAGCGATAGTCCGACTCCCCCGGGTCTTTCCTAAGCGTCCAGATCAGATCGAAGCGATCCTCAGGCCAGTGATGCGGTATGTCGTCACGATTGCTCACGGGCAGGCCCGCGATGACGTCGGTCATCGAGCCGTGATGCCACACCACTAGCGCGGGGCGAGAGTCCGCGAGGATCGATGCGCTCAGCGCGGCCGCATGCTCATGATCGAATTCCTGGTCCACCGGGAGGGCGAGTCGATGAGCAAGCGGCGTGGCCGTGTCGACTTCCCGCTTGCTCTTGTAGCCATCGGTCGATTTGGTCGCCACGATGCGTGAAGGGACGACCACGCCAGGATGGGAGTCGTACGGGGCGTGGGCGAAGAGAGCCGCAAGCGCCCCGGCGCGCGTCCAGCCCCGCACCGAGAGCGAATGCGGATCGGTTTCACCTTTGTGGTTGATGCCGTGCGGCGGACCATCATCACCAGGCTTCTCGCCGTGGCGGATGAACATGACCACGTCAGGACTCGTCATGGGGCGACCTTATGCGCAGAAGTTGCCGAGCTCCACGAAAGCTGCCGCGCTTTCGTCCTGGAACTCCTTCGTCTGGGCGATCTTCAAGGTCTCGGCGTCGACGCCACTGGCCTTGGCCATCTCGTCGACCGTGCCGTTCTCGAGGGCCGGGTTCTGCAGCATGGTGAGGAAGATGGCCATGGTCACCTGGAGCTCGGCCACCTGCTTGGCCGTCAGTGCCTTCAGTCGCTCTGCCTGGCTGAGCGCCTGGGTGCCCTTGATGAGTCGCTTGGCGGCGAGCACGACACCGGCTTCGGAATCACCGGCGTTTGCAGGCAGCGCCTTCTTGTCGTACAGCGGCGCAGTCAGCAGGCAGAAGGCTGCCTTGCTCAAGTTTGAGGGGATCGGTGAGGGATCAGCGGCGAGTTCACTCGCTCCCGCAGATGCGGCGGAGGACGCTGCGTCGGAAGGGGCGGACGCTAAAGCCGATGCACCGGCCGATGCCGCCGGACTCGCCGACGAGGCCTCAGCCGTGGTCGAGGAGTTCGAGCAGCCGGTTAAGGCGAGTGTGGCGCAGACGCCAAGTGCGGCAATCGAGGCGGAAAGGGCGCGAACTCGTGACATGAGGCTCCTAACAGGGTGTCCACTCAGTCTAGGCAAGTCCGCCTGGGAGCCTTGAGCGTGGCTGAGTTCCGGGTGACCGTGCGGACGATGCCCCCGAGCGTCACCCGACCGACCGAATCCGAGCGCGCCAAGGGCCACTAGTCCACGGTGCAGTCCACCGAAAATGCGTGAAGGGCCGAGATTGCTCCCGGCCCCTCACGAATTGCTCCCCCATCTGGACTCGAACCAGAAACCCTTCGATTAACAGTCGAATGCTCTGCCAATTGAGCTATGGGGGATCAAGGCCTGAGAAGGATATCAAGTCCTTGGGCATGCTCGCGACGGGCCCGAATCGAGGCATCCACAGACCTGCCCTCAGCGTCGATCCATCCACATCGAGGCGTCAGTCAACCCACTCACCTTGAGCAGTAGGCCTGCTTGCTTCATGCCCGAATTCATCGATGCCGGCCCCTATCTGGCCTCGATCTTGAGGCAATCTGCACTCGAACACTCACTCGGCTTCGCGAAATCAAGCAGGCGACATCGGATTGGGCGTTCGAGGATGGTCGCCTGCCTGCTCAACGCCCCTCGATTGTTCCTCGATACCTCCTCGCGGGAAGACGGAAAATTCCTGATGGCCATCGGCTCCGATACCAGCGGTCGGCTGCTTGAGATCGGGGTAACCCTGAAGGACAATGGAGAAGCAGTGATCATTCATGCGATGGATTCGCGGCAAAAGTCGCGCGACCTGCTGGCAAAAGAGGTGTGAGGTGCGCAAGATTGAGGACACCTGGCATTTCACCGACGGCTCGACTCTCACTGAGCAGCAAGCTGACGAACTCGCCGACTATCTGGAGTCGGATGACGTCTTCACACACTTCACAGAACTTCCTACCAAGTCTGAGAATCCGGCGCCAAGCGCTCAGTAGCTCCGCTCTTCGCAGGCTAGATGCCCAGGGAATCGCGCAGCGAGGCGAGTTCCTCATCCGCGCGTGCCCGGAGGGCAGGATCCGCGGAGTCCAGGCCGGAATCAAAGACGACCGACCACCAGATGGTGCCCTCATCGCCATCACGGCGAGCCACCATGCGAGCGCCCGCCCCGTTACCCAGATCGACGTGCTCGGAGACCACGACGCTCTCGGTCACGAGCGCGAAGACAGCGGCGGGAAGATCACCTGACTCCTCGACACGAAGCTTGAGCGTGCCCTTGGTCGCACCTGAGGTGTCGTGCACGGTGACGTTGAGGATTGGTTCTTCCCACGTCGCCTTGCTGATCGAATCCCAGCGGAGCCGCTCGCGGATCTGCTCCGGGTATAGCGCCTTGTCGGTGGCCAACGTGTAACGATCGTTGACGGGATCGCAGCCCCACGCGATGACGCGCTCGCCCTTGGGAATCTCGAGGCGTTCGCGAATCCCGGAGGGCAGTCGTCGCGTGCGACGTAGTCCGAACATCAGCTTGTCTGCCCGGTGGCATTGGCGCGCAGCGAACGGCGGTAATCCTCGAGTGCCATCAGGTCACGCATGACCTCGGCCGCCGCCTCAGAGCCATCATCGGTGCGCTGCAGTCGACCTTTGAGGTCCTCGATGCGACGGGAGGCATCGAGTTCGAGCAGCCGCGCGATGACGCTTGTGGCGTAGCGAACATCTTGCCCCGCGTTCGAGGGAAGTGGCTCGACCGAAAGCTCTCGTACGAGATTGCGCACCTGATCATCAGCGCAGTGCTCGAGCACTGCATCGATC
>JBPCSY010000230.1:0-3169 GCA_051006695.1 Candidatus Nanopelagicales bacterium | reverse complement strand
ATTGGGCGCCGGATCCGTGGATGCGCTTCCGCCAGGCGACGGGATTGGAGTCTTCTGCTTCTTCTTCGGGTTCTCGTCGAAGGTGGTCGGTAGTTCGGGGGCAGACACGTCATACATCCGTGCTCTTCTGGGGAGAAGTGCAGTGAGCACGGCGATCTTCTGATCGGCCTTCTGGTCATTGCCCCAGCGCACGACGGCACCGGAACCCAGGGTGAAGGTCACGTCGTCACGCGACTTGGCGGTGAGCGAGGCGATCTTCTGGGAGATCTCGGGCGGCAGCTGGCGATAGATGCGCACGGCGGTGCCGAGGGCATCGGGGTCGGAGCCGTCGATGGTCAGCAGCTTCTTGGGCAGGGCCTTTGGTGATTGGT
Source organism: Candidatus Nanopelagicales bacterium (assembly GCA_051006695.1). GTDB lineage: Bacteria > Actinomycetota > Actinomycetes > S36-B12 > S36-B12 > CAIKZY01. The sequence goes on along the minus strand of JBPCSY010000230.1, from coordinate 2,798 downwards.
ACGCGATGCCCTCGGCATCGATGGCCTGGCCGTCGGTCGACTGGGCGACCGCAACCCGAGGGGTCACGGCGATGACGATGTCGTTGGGGTAGCCGCGGCGCACATCGACACTCGCGATCCACGGCAGGGCGCCCTGCACGGCCGACCCAATGGCAGCGGTGTCGACCTTGGCGATGGGCTCCCCCATCGGCACGGGTGCTGCGGCGATGACCTGCTGCTGAAGTGCATCATCGACACCGGTGACCTTGACGGCCTTGACCGCGAGCACGCTGGAGAACCACACGAGCCATACGGCGACAATGGCGATGGCGATCACGCCCAGGATGATGATCGACTTCAGCGGCGACTTCCTCCTGCCCGTGCGGCGGGGAAGACGAGTGACCTTCTCGTTCCTGCTGCTGCTCCTGCTGCTGCTCTTGCTGTTCCTGCTTGCCGTGCTCTTGCTTCCTGCCCTGGTGCTGCTTGACGGCTTCTTCTTGGCAGGTTTCTTCTCAGCCACGGGTGGCTCGCAGGAGTTCAAGTACTTCTAGGCCGATCATGCCGATATCGCCGGCACCGAGGGTCATGATGATGTCGCCGGGCTTCGCGCGATCGACGAGATGGCCGGCCACGGCTGACCAGCTGGGCTCGAAGACGACCTGCTCCTTGGGCAACGGAACATTCGAGGCCATCGTCTGGCCGCTGGCGCCGGGGATCGGCGTCTCACCCGGGGCGAACACCTCGAGCACCACCACTTGATCGGCAAGCCCGAGGGCCTCGCCGAACTCCTTGGTGAACATGGCCGTGCGGTAGTAGTGGTGAGCCTGGAAGGCCACGACAACCGAGCCCTCGCCCGCCACATCGCGCGCGGCCTTGAGGGTCGCGTCGATTTCAGTCGGATGATGGGCGTAGTCGTCGAAGACTCGAATGCCGTCGACCTCGCCCTTGAAGTCGAAACGACGGCGCGTGCCGGTGAAGCCACAAATACCCTCGGCCATGGCGGCCGGCTCCAGCCCCAGCCCGATGCCGGCAACGAAGGCTGCCGTGGCGTTAAGGGCATTGTGCTTGCCGGGCACCTGCACGCGGATATGGGCAATGACCTGGTCGTCGTGGCTGATGTCGAAGGCCCAGCCGCGGCCCTCGAGACTCGCGTTCACGATGCGGAAGTCGGCGCTCTCGCTCTCGCCGTAAGTGCGCACATCGGCGTTCAGAGCCTTGGTGGTGACGGCGAGCCTCTGGGCCCCGGGATCATCGGCACAGACAACGGTGAAGCCGCCGTTGTTGTCGATGCCCATCACGAAATCGACGAAGCCTTGCTCGACAGCCTCGAAGGTGCCCCAGTGATTGAGGTGATCGGCCTCGACATTGGTGACGATGCCCGCAACCGCGGGCAGGAAGAGGAAGGCGCCGTCGCTCTCATCGGCTTCCGCGACGAAGATATCGCCGCTGCCGAGGTGAGCGTTGCTTCCCGACTCATTGAGCTCACTGCCGATCGCGAAGCTCGGATCAGCGCCGCAGTGCTGCAGGGCAACCGTGAGCATCGAGGTCGTGGTGGTCTTGCCGTGGGTGCCGGCGACCGCGACTCCCCTGCTGCCGGTCATGATCGCCGCCAGCGCCTCGGCGCGATTGAGGATGCGCAGGTTCATCTCCTGCGCGGCCTTGCGCTCAGGATTGGTCGCGGGAATGGCCGTGGAGAAGATCACCGTGTCAACGCCCTCGATGTACTTCGCATCGTGGCCGACATGCGTGGTGACACCCACGGCCTGCAGCGCGGCGAGCCTTCTGGAGTCCTTGGCATCGCTGCCGCTCACGGTCACTCCGCGCTCGACGAGGATGCGGGCGATGCCGGACATGCCGGCACCACCGATGCCGATGATGTGAACGGAGCCGAGCTCACTGACGGGGATACTCATGGGCGATCTCCGCTGCCGGCCGCATTCTTCTTCGTGCTCTTCTTGGCGCTCTTCTTCGCGCTCGTCGCGGCCTTTATCACGAATTCGGCCAGGCGCTGATCGGCATCACGGATGCCGAGGCCGGCAGCCGCCGCGCCCATGGCCTCGAGTTCGTCCTCATCACTGAGCAGGTGACCGGTGGCGTTCATCAGCCACTCGGAGGTGAACTCGGCGTCATCGACGATCAGGCCACCACCGGCTTCGACGATCGGTAGTGCATTGAGGCGCTGCTCGCCATTGCCGATGGGCAGGGGCACGTAGATGGCCGGCAGGCCGACAGCGGAGAGCTCAGCGCAGGTCATCGCGCCGGCACGCGTGACCGCGAGATCAGCGGCGGCATAGGCGAGATCCATGCGATCGATGTAGGGCACGGGGAGATAGCCGGGCTGCGCCTTCGGAGTCTCGTTCCGGCTGCCGAAGGCGTGAAGAATCCAGATGCCGTTCTTCGTGAGGTCATTCAACGACTCGGCGATGACGGCATTGAAGTGAGCGGCGCCCTGGCTGCCGCCGAAGACGAGCAGCACCTTCGCGTCGGCGGGAATGCCGAAATGATCACGCGCACCTGCCCGACTTGATGATCGATCGAGGTTCGCGATGGCGCCTCTTATCGGCAGGCCCATGACCGTGGCATGCGGCAGTGAGCCGGGAACCGTGGTGATGACATTTCGCGTGAGGCGTGCGCCGAGCTTGTTGGCCACACCGGCGCGGGCATTGGCCTCGTGGATGACGAGCGGGGTCTTGGTGCGCCGGGCGGCGAGATAGGTGGGCAGGGAGGCATAGCCGCCGAAGCCGACGGCGACATCGGCGGCGACCTCGCGCAGGATCGCGGCAGCATCGCTGACGGCGCCGCTGACTCGAGGAGTGACC
>JBPCSY010000229.1:0-3071 GCA_051006695.1 Candidatus Nanopelagicales bacterium | reverse complement strand
ACCTCCTCCTGCGCGCACCTGAGTCTGTCTCATTGCTGGCCGATGACTCCGACCTCCTCCCGCGGTCGAAGGCCGCACTCGATGCGGAGGCATTGGCGGCGGCTGAGCGTCACGATGACATCGAGAACTCGGTGGCCGCGGTGCGGTCTTTGCGGCGACGTGAACTGTTCCGCGTTGCTGCCGCAGACTTGCTCGGTGGCTCGGATCCACTCGTCCTCGATATCGCCGGACCCGCACTCACCGACATCGCCTCGGCAACAGTCGAGGGCGCACTTCGTTCCGTCATTCGCCATCTCGAGGGGGAGTGGGGGCGCCCACTTCCCATGCGCTTCACCGTGATCAGCGTGGGCCGATTCGGCGGACTCGAGCTCGGCTTCGGCAGCGATGCAGATGTCATGTTCGTGTACGAGGCACTCGACGGCGCCGACGAGAGCGAAGCCAACCAGGCGGCCTTCCAGGTGGCCAATGAGCTGCGTACGCGTTTGATGGCGCCAAGTAGCGATCCGCCCCTGGATATCGACGCGGGGCTTCGGCCGGAGGGAAAGAACGGGCCTCTCGTGCGTTCGCTCGCGTCGTACGCGGCGTACTACGAGCGATGGTCCTCAGCCTGGGAAGCACAAGCGCTCCTGCGCGCTTTCGTGGCCGCCGGCGATACCGATCTCGGCGCGCGTTTCATTGCTCTCATCGACCCCCTGCGCTACCCCGAGGGTGGACTCCCCGACGCGGATGTGCGGGAGATGCGACGGCTCAAGGCGCGAATGGAGTCCGAGCGGCTGCCGCGCGGCGCAGACTCGACCTTGCACACCAAGCTCGGTCGTGGCGGGTTGAGTGATGTTGAATGGGTCGTCCAGCTACTGCAGATGCAGCACGGGAATCGGCATCCGAGCCTGCGCACCACGCACACACTACGAGCGCTCGATGCTCTCGAGGAACTCGATCTCATCGCGCGTCATGATGCCGCCGAGCTGCGCAGCGCCTGGCTCTTCGCCACTGCGGTGCGCAACGCCGTCATGCTCGTGCGCGGCATGCCCTCAGACATGCTGAGCACCGACGTCAGGGAGCTGGCCGGCGTCGGTTATGTCATCGGTTATCCGCCTGGAGATTCTGGGCGGCTCGTCGATGACTACAGGCGAATCACGCGTCGCGCACGCGGTGTCGTGGATCGCGTCTTCTACGGAGTGAGCGACGAGGCATAGAGAACAGGGCGGGCCACCGAGGTGGCCCGCCCTGCACATTCCCGTGCGCGCGAGGCGAATCGACGCGGAGGGAGCTTGTTTTAGATGTCGTAGTACAGCTCGAACTCGTGGGGATGCGGGCGCAGGCGAATCGGATCGACCTCGTTGGTGCGCTTGTACTCGATCCAGGTCTCGATGAGATCGGCCGGGAACACTCCGCCTGCCTGCAGGTACTCATTATCTGCCTCGAGTGCGTCGAGCACCTCAGAGAGCGAACCGGGAACCTGCGGGATGTTCGCCATCTCGTCCGGCGGCAGCTCGTAGAGATCCTTGTCGACCGGTGCCAGGGGCTCGATCTTGTTCTTGATGCCGTCGATGCCTGCCATCAGCTGTGCCGCGAAGGCCAGGTAAGGGTTGCAGGACGGGTCGGGCACGCGGAACTCGATGCGCTTGGCCTTCGGCGAGGTGCCGGTGACCGGGATGCGGATGCAGGCCGAGCGGTTACGTGCCGAGTACACCAGGTTGACCGGTGCCTCGTAGCCCGGAACCAGGCGGTGGTACGAGTTGACGGTCGGGTTGGTGAAGGCCAGCAGCGACGGTGCGTGATGCAGGAGGCCGCCGATGTACCAGCGCGCGATGTCGGAGAGTCCGCCGTAGCCGAGCTCGTCGTAGAACAGCGGCTCGCCGTTCTTCCACAGCGACTGGTGGCAGTGCATGCCCGAGCCGTTGTCGCCGAAAAGCGGCTTCGGCATGAAGGTCGCGGACTTGCCGAACTTCCAGGCGACGTTCTTGACGATGTACTTGAAGAGCATCATCTCGTCGGCCGAAGCGGTCAGGGTGTTGAACTTGTAGTTGATCTCGCCCTGGCCTGCGGTGCCGACCTCATGGTGCGAGCGCTCGACATCGAGACCGGCGGCGAGCATGACGTTGACCATCTCGTCGCGGATGTCTGCGAAGTGATCTACCGGGGGAACGGGGAAGTAGCCACCCTTGTAGGGAGTCTTGTAGCCCTTGTTGCCACCCTCCTCGACGCGGCCCGAGTTCCACTTACCCTCGATGGAATCGATGTGGTAGTAGCTCTCGTGCTGGTTGGTGTCGAAGCGCACGTCGTCGAAGACGTAGAACTCGGCCTCGGCACCGAAGTAGACGGTGTCGGCGATGCCGGTGGAGGCGAGGTATGCCTCGGCCTTGGCGGCGACGTTGCGGGGATCACGCGAGTACTGCTCATTGGTGAACGGATCGCGGATCGAGAAGTTCATGACCAGCGTCTTGTTCTCGCGGAACGGATCGAGGTACGCGCTGGTGGGGTCCGGGATCAACTTCATGTCGGACTCGTGAATTGCCTGGAAGCCGCGGATGGAGGATCCGTCGAACATCAGGCCCTCGTCGTAGACGTCCTTCGTGAAACCCGAGACGGGCATGTTGAAGTGCTGCATGACGCCGGGCAGGTCGATGAATCGGACGTCAACGAACTTGACGTCTTCCTTCTTGATGAAGTGGAACAGCTCATCTGAATTCTTGAACATTTTTCCTCCTGCACCCTGTGGGGTGCCGCCTCGTGTACCCGATCGGGGTACTTCGCCTCGCGTGGTGGCGGATGCCACCGGAACACGGCCCACCGTACGGGGGGCGAATATCGCCGCCGTATCTCGAATGTTTCAGGCGTGTTAACGCCCCCGCAGTAGCGTTCAGGGGTGACGTCACAGGCAGGCCCCGCAGCACCATCAGCCCCAGGAGTCCCAGGACCTCCGGCCGGGCTCGGACGACGCGCCGGGGCAATCGCCCTCGACTGGCTGGCCAGCACCCTGCTCACCCTCGTGGTCTTCCGAGACGTGACCTACCCCTCGAACGAGTCCGCCTTCGCGACGCTCTCGATCTTCGCCCTCGAGGTCATCA
>JBPCSY010000228.1:0-3772 GCA_051006695.1 Candidatus Nanopelagicales bacterium | reverse complement strand
GCCTCGGGCTTGCCATCGTCTCGGCGACGGCAGAGGCACACGGCGGGCATGCCTGGGCGCTGCCCGGGCCAGGCGGTCGGTTCCGCGTCGACATCCCGCTCGGCCAGCCGACTCAGTGATTCCCCTCACCTGTGGACAGCCTCAGGTGGAACTAAGAATTGCGATGGGACGATGTACGCATGCCTGACACCATTGGCGGCCTGCCGCTGCATCCCCTTGTCGTCCATGCAGCTGTCGTGCTGCTCCCCCTCTGCGCCCTCGGCCTCATCGTCCTGGTGTTCGTGCCCAAGTGGCGCCGCACCTACGGATGGCTGGTCATCGGCGGCCTTGCCGTCAGCGTGGTGTTCGCGTGGGTGGCCAAGGAGACCGGCGAGAATCTCGCCAACGTCGTAGGCCTGCCCAGTGAGCACGCCGAGTGGGGCGATCGCCTGGTACCCATCAGTGCCCTCCTTTTCGTCGTGGCCGCGATCTGGTTCTGGTTCGCGCGCAAGGGCACCACCGGTGCCGCCAGCACCCTGCTCAACATCGCCGGTATCGCCCTCGCCCTGCTGACCATCGGGGTCACCGTGCTCGTCGGGCACTCGGGGGCAGAAGCAGCGTGGAAGGCCAAGTACGCGGCGGCGACCCAGCCCCTTCCCGCGGCGACAGCGGCAGCGAGCCCGGCCGCTTCCTCGGCAGGAACGGCCGCGGCAGGCGCGATCACCATGGCCGATGTCGCTAAGCACGCCAGCGCCTCCGACTGCTGGTCGGCCGTCTCGGGCAACGTCTACGACCTCACTCAGTGGATCTCGCAGCATCCGGGTGGCTCGGGCCCAATCGTCGGCATGTGCGGCAAGGACGGCACGGCCGGCTTCGAAGGCCAGCATGCGGGCCAGGGTCGCCCGGCCCAGGAACTTGCCACCTTCCTGGTGGGGCCGCTCGGATGATCGCCCGTCGCATCGTGGCCGTCACGGCAGTCGGACTTTCAGTCCTCGCTCTCTCGGGAGTAGTCAGCACCAGCGCGTCTGCGGCACAACCGTCGAAGAAGTACACCTCAGCGCAAGTGGCCAAGCACGCAAGCGCGAAGAGCTGCTGGTCCATCGTCAACGGCAAGGTCTACGACCTCACCTCCTGGATCAACCGTCACCCCGGTGGTGCAAGCCGAATCCTGTCGATGTGCGGCCGTGACGGAAGCGCTGGTTTCAACGGACAGCACCAGGGGCAGGGTGGCCCGACCGCGATCTTGAAGTCGTACAAGATAGGCACCCTGCGCTGATCTCGGTGCACTGACTTTGCTCAGGCGGGCCCGACCATCGGTCGGGCCCGCCTAGTCTTTGGGCATGAGTTCTCTGCCCTCTCGCGCCCGCGTCGTCATCATCGGCGGCGGCATCGTTGGCGCCAGAGTCGCGTATCAACTGACCAAGCTCGGCTGGACCGATGTCGTTCTCCTCGAGCAGGGCCAACTCTCGTCGGGCACCACGTGGCATGCGGCCGGGGTTGTGGGCCAGTTGCGCGCCACCGAGGGCGGTACTCGCCTGGTGCAGTACTCGGCGAAGCTCTACCAGGAACTCGAGGCAGAGACCGGCCTCGGCACCGGCTACAAGGCATGCGGCGGCGTCACGGTGGCACGCACGCCTGATCGCATGGTGCAGTTACTGCGTACCGCTGCAGCCGCAGAGGCCTACAACCTCGAGTGCGAGATCATCACGCCCGAGCGAGCCAAGGAGCTGTACCCGGTCCTCGAGATCTCCGATATCCAGGGCGCTATCTGGCTGCCCTACGACGGCACCGCTAACCCGACAGATGTGACCCAGTCACTCGCGAAGGGCGCCCGCCTGCGCGGTGCCCAGGTGTTCGAGCGCACGCGCGTGCTCGGTGTGACCACCAAGGACGGTGTCGTCACCGGCGTGCAGACCGATGCCGGCGACATCGAAGCCGAGATCGTCGTGAACTGCGCCGGCCAGTGGGCGAAAGCGATCGGCGCGATGTGCGGGGTGAACGTTCCCCTGCACTCAGCCGAGCACTTCTACGTCGTGACCGAGCAGATCGAGGGCGTGCATCGCATGATGCCGATCCTGCGCGACCCGGATGGCTACACCTACATGAAGGAAGAGGTCGGCGGGCTCGTGGTCGGCGGCTTTGAGCCCGAGGCCAAGCCGTGGGTTTCCCCCGACCAGATCCCCTACCCCTTCGAATTTCAGTTGCTCGAAGAAGACTGGGATCACTTCTCGATCCTGATGGAGAGCGCCCTTCATCGCGTTCCGGCTCTTCAGGAAACCGGCATCAAGATGTTCTACAACGGCCCGGAGTCATTTACGCCTGACAACCAGTTCATCCTCGGCGAGGCGCCCGAGCTCAAGAACTTCTTCGTCGGCGCCGGCTTCAACTCCGTGGGCATTGCTTCGGCAGGCGGCGCAGGCCGCGCACTGGCCGAATGGATCGTCTCCGGCGAGCCGCAGAGCGATCTCGTCGGTGTCGACATCCGTCGTTTCGCCCCCTTCAACGGCAATAACCAATGGCTGCGTGCAAGAGTCGGCGAAGTTCTCGGCCTTCACTACTCGGTTCCGTGGCCGAACCGCGAGTTCGCGACTGCACGACCGTTCCGCCAGTCACCGGTGCACGACCGCATCTCGGCTGCCAATTCCTGCTTCGGATCGAAAATGGGCTGGGAGCGCCCAAATTATTTCGCACCCGAGGGCGAGGATTCCTCAATCGACTACGCCTGGGGCAAGCAGAACTGGATCCCCTGGGTCGATGACGAGCAGCGCGCCACTCGAGGTGACGTCGCCATCTTCGACGAGACAAGTTTCGGCAAGCTGCTGATCAAAGGCCGCGATGCCGAGCGCCTGCTGCAGTGGCTGTGCACGGCCGACGTGAATGTGCCGATTGGCGGAGTCGTCTATACGGGCGTGCTCAATGCACGAGGCACCTACGAGGCCGACGTCACGATCACTCGCATCGCTCGCGACGAGTTCATTTGGGTGACTGGTTCCGCCTCAATCGTTCGTGACGCTGACTGGATCACTCGCCACGCGACGGAAGACATGCACGTGGAGGTTGTCGACGTCTCCAGCGCCTATGCCGTGCTCGGAGTGATGGGCCCGAAGTCACGTGAGCTGCTCGCGCGTGTCTCGAAGGCAGACCTCTCGAATGAGGCCTTCCCCTTCGGAACTTCGCAGCTCATCGACATCGGATTCTTCACCGTCCGTGCGACTCGTCTGACCTACGTCGGCGAACTTGGCTGGGAGCTCTACGTGCCCGCCGAGTTCGCACACGGTGTCTTCGATCTGCTCCACGAGGCCGGGGCCGACCTCGGAATTCGCAATGCGGGCTATTACGCGATTAACGCCCTGCGGCTGGAGAAGGGTTACCGCGCCTTCGGCCCTGAGCTCAACCCCGACTACTCGCCGGTCGAGGTGGGCCTGATGTTCGCCACCAAGCTCGGGACTGACATCAACTTCCTCGGCCGCACTGCGCTGGAGGCCATCAAGGCGGCCGGCCCTCGCCGCCGACTCGTGTCGTGGGTGGCCGGCGAGAGCGACGCGATGCTCTGGGGAGGCGAGTTGATCCTTCGCGACGGTGTCGGAGTGGGGCAGGTGACGTCGGCGGCTTTCGGCACGACGATCGGTGCATGCGTCGGCCTTGCCTACGTGCGCCGACTCGATGGTGAGGCGGTCACGCCGGACTATCTCGACGCGCAATGGTCGGTGAATGTCGGCGGTCGCATCGTGCCGCTGACCGTCTCACTCAAGGCCCCGTACGACCCGACTTCCGAGCGCGTGCGCGGCTAAGC
>JBPCSY010000227.1:0-4280 GCA_051006695.1 Candidatus Nanopelagicales bacterium | reverse complement strand
GAGCATTGACGATGTTCTTGAATCCGCCGAAGTCGACGAGCATGAAGTTGTTGATATCGAGGCCGGTCATTTCCTCGACCGCCTTGATCGTGCAGCCCGGACCACCGAGCTCGATCGCGGAGTTGAATCGTGCCTGGTATCCGCCGACGGTGCTGCCATCAGGCTTCTTGCAGGTGGGCAGGGTGATCAACGTGTCGCGCGGAATGCTGACGGCGATCGCACTCTGTCGGTCGGCGCTGACGTGAAGGAGGATCGTGGTGTCGGAGCGTGCCCCGCTGATGACCCCGGCCTTGCCGTAGCCCTTATTTCCCTTGCCCTGACGGGTGTCGCTGCCCATCATCAAGATGTTGAGAGGCGTGTAGTTGCCGGTCTCCTCGTCGATGATCGCGGGGGCCGCGGTCGAGCCTGTCTGGTCGCTGATATCGATCGTGGTGATGTTGCCCGAGAGCTGGCCCAGGAGCATGTTCACGCCCGCGCCCACTGCGGTCATCGCCAGCACGGCGATGGCGAGCACGGCAGCCAGCAGGCGAGGCCAGCGGCGGCGGGCAGGGGTGGTCATCAAGGCTCCTTTGAGGGGGTCCATCCATGGTAAGTCGCCACTGACCGATTGCTGACCAGCGGCACTCCCGCATAGGACGCGGATCCACGAGAGAGGGTTCCCGACATTTCGGGCATTTTCGACGAGGTGAATCACCTCGGGATGGTGTTGGTGTGACAGATGGGGCATGTGAGAATGGCAGTTCAGGCGGGACCTTCCTCACCCGCCGGGAAGGCACGTGTGTCCAGACCCGTACGACCGCGGCTCGCTCGCGCCCTCGTACCCGCGCTGGCCGTCGCCTTAGTAGCCGGCGCATTGGCCGCCCCAGCCCTTGCTGCCAAGGCGCGTGCCGGCATCACACTGCCTGCCGCCACCACCAACGACACCTCGTACGGCAGTGGCTCGCCCATCCTCGTCACCACCTCGACACCGGGCCCGTTGAACTGGAGCCTGGCCATCGCCTCGCGCTGTGCGCAGGTGCGCACGCTCACCGGCCAGCAGCCGACTGCCGGCCCGCTCGCCATTGCCTGGGACGGCCAAACTGATGCCGGCCAGCCGGCGCCTCCCGGCAACTACACGCTGACGCTCACCGGAACCAACGGCGGTGACACTGTCAATGCGCTCACGTCATTTGCGCGCGTCAACGCGTCGCCGGGATCACCGCTTGACCCCTGCGGCCCACCGGACAAGTTCCAGGTCACCGGTGCCGGCTTCGGTCATGGCGTCGGCATGTCACAGTGGGGCGCGTACGGCATGGCGCAGGAGGGTGCTGACGCGCCGACGATCGTCACGCACTACTTCGCCGGCTCCAGCGTGCAGCCGGTGCAGGACGACATGAACATCCGCGTGAACCTGCTGTATCACGTGAACAATGCCAAGTTCCGAACCGAGTCACTCGAATCCGGCGGGGGAGCGATCGAGCTCACGATCGGCTCGACGGTCGTGCTCGGTGGCCCCAGCGACACCTTCACCGCGGAGCTCGTTCCCGACGGCGTACGCGTGATCAAGACCGTCAATGGTGCCGCAACCGATCTCGGCACCGCTCCCAAGATCGGCGTGCGCTGGGCCGGCACGCGTACTCCCGGCACTGCCGTCGGCGGCGCGACGCTGCTGAACATCACCGGCCCCAAAGGCACCCTCTCCTCGGAGGGGCATCGCTACCGCTATGGATCGATCGAGATTGCTCCGGTCAATACCGACTCGGGACGAACGCTCAATGTGATCAATGCCCTGAGACTGCACGAGGAATACCTCTACGGAATCTCGGAAGTCTCGAGCTCCTGGCCGCTCGCTGCGTTGCAGGCGCAGGTGATCGCAGCTCGCTCCTATGCGCTCAGCAAGATCAACGCCGGAATTCGCAAACCCTGCTCATGCCATCTGGACGACGGCAAGGGCCCGTACACCGATCAGACGTTCAGCGGCTGGAGCAAGGTCAGCGGCGCAAAGGGCGACAACTGGCTGGCCGCGGTCAACGGCACCCTCGCATCAGAGACGACAGGCCTGGCACTTCTCGATAGCACGGGCAAGCCGATCAAGGCGTTCTACACGGCCTCCACCGGCGGACGCACCACGTCCTCGAAGGATCAGTGGGGTGGTGAGCTGTCGTATGCCCAGGTGGTCGACGATCACTGGTCGCTCAACGCACCGAATCCGGAGCGCTCCTGGACGATTCCCGTGAGTCAGGCGCGGATGGCGCAGATCTTCGGAGTTTCCCAGGTCACGAGTGTGAACATCACGGATCGCATCTCCTCCGGCGCGCTCAAGCAGGTCACTGCAACGCTGCCCGATGGCCGGACTGTGACCAAGGGCGGCACCGCATTCATGGCGGCACTCGGCGCGAAGTCTCGCTATATCCAGGCTGTCGACGGGCAGGTAGGCACGCCGCTGCCGCCGGTCAACGCGACTGTGATCACTCCTGCAGTGCCGGCTGCACCGGATGCCGCACCTGCGGTTCCCGGCGCCACACCGGTTGCGAGTCCGGCGGTCCCCATCGCACTGACTCCCAGCGTGACGCTCTCAGCCGGCCCGTCGACATCGCCGAAGGCCGGCAGTCCGGTCGTGTTCTCAGGTGTGGTGTCGACAGGCAAGAAGGGCCTGCGCATCGAGCGGCAGATCCTCGAGAACGGGGTCTGGCACACCAAGGCCAAGTCGAAGACGAAGAAGAAGGGCAAGTACTCCTTCACCATCAAGAAGGCCGTGCCGGCAGGTGCGGTGTATCAGTACCGAGTGGTCGTATTCAAGAAAAAGCAGGTGCTCGCCGTCAGCGAGCCCACGACGATCACCGTCACTCCGTAACTAGAGCACCACGATGCGCGTCGCGCGCTCCTGCTCGGCAACCGACTCGGCAGCCGACTCGTCGGTGCACATGATGATTGATCCGCCGGTCACGAGGGGCGCCGGTAGCGCCCAGGTCCACGACCCGGAATTGCGTGCATCACTGCATACGACGACCGTGCGCTCGGCTGTGGCACCGACATCGGGCACGTCAGTGCTGAAGCGGCCGCGTGCCGCGAATCCATCAGGCTGCATGCGCACCACCACGGAGGCGTCGATGCAGCCGTCGGGCACGGAGCCCGGCACCGTCAGGCCGAACGGATGCAGCGAGACAACCACCACGTCGCACGTGGCCGATGTGGCAAGAGCCTCGGCGTCGTGAGCGGTGCACACGACGAGATCGGCGGACGAGGGATCACCGAAGGGTTCACATTGTCCGCCGATCGCCGCGATGCCGCCGATCCAGAGGCTGCGCTGCCAGTGCCAGGGCAGGTGCACCGCGATTCGGGCTCCCGGGTCAAGCAGGAATTCGTCGGCGAGGGCTCCTGCGACCTTCGCGGCACCGTTCTCGGTCGAGATCGCCGAGAGTTCCATCCGTTCGACACCGGAGATGTAGGTAAGAAGCGGGTCGGCGCCGTGGGTGCGGCGTCGAGTGGTCAGCAGGCCCCACAGATCAGCATCAGTCACGGTGCGAACACTATGACCTCGCACTGAATGCCGGGAACGGCGGCAAGCTTTGCATCGCACGTGTAAAGAGGGGCCTCGAGAATTTCGGCGAGGACGAGGTATCCCGAGTCGAAAGCTGTGGCGTTGGGAGTCAGTTGGATCATGCGGGGGAGTTGAACCGCGATTGCATGACGATGCACTGTGAGTTCTGGCAACGACAGGGCCGCGCGAGTGAAAGTCTCGTGACTTATCCGGTCCTGCAGCCGCATCCGACGAAGTGCGGATAGGCACTCGATATCAACGTACTCAGGCGCACACCACGAATCCACGGACGGAAGCCGCCTTCGAATTCCCTGACGTTGTGGGTTCGTCAGCAACTCGACAAGCAGGCTCGCATCGAGGACAGCGTTCATCCAAGCTCATCTCTGTGGGCACGCACTGCGGCTACGATTTCGGCCGTCGTCACGTTGGCGGGTGGAATTGAGTCGAGGAGCGCGGTGAGCCGATCTTCGATGGCTGATCGTTCGACTTGGGTGTGCAGCACGCCAAGGAGGTACTGCTGAACTGATTGACCCGCGCCTGCGGCGAGGGTCTTGATGGACTCGTTGAGCTCGTCAGGAACATTCCGGATGGTGATCACAGTCATGCATGCATTATGCATGCATAATGGACGAGGGTCAATGGGGACTCCCCTCCGACAACGTGTGACTGCCTGCACTCCGAGGAATACGAGCGCTCGCTCGCGCTTGTGGCACCCTGGCGGCATGACTGAAGCCGTACTGCTCGTCGGTGGCCAGGGCAC
>JBPCSY010000226.1:0-3996 GCA_051006695.1 Candidatus Nanopelagicales bacterium | reverse complement strand
AAGGCCAAGACTAGGACTTACTGCAGGGCTACTATCCCCGAACCAGCTATCCCGCCCCTACGAGGGCGTCACGAGAGGCCCATTCATGCGCGCACTTCAGCTCCCCGCCTGGCATACCGATGACGTCGTCGTCGATCTTCCGATCCCCACGGCCGGCCCCGGCCAGGTCGTTATCAAGATCGCGGGCGCCGGCGCCTGCCACTCTGACCTCCACCTCATGCACATGATGAGCGACGGGATGTTCCCCTGGGGGCCCCCGTTCACCCTGGGCCACGAGAATTCGGGCTGGGTCCACGAGATCGGCGCCGGGGTCGAAGGCCTCAGCGTCGGAGAGGCCGTGGCCGTGCACGGCCCCTGGGGCTGCGGCGCCTGCCCTCAGTGCATTCTCGGCATGGATCCCTACTGCTCCAACCAGGCGGCAGCTGCCGGTGACGGCGCCTTCGGCGGCGGCCTCGGCCACGACGGCGGCATGGCCGAGTACATGCTCGTCCACAATGCCCGCCACCTGGTGAAGATCCCCGGGAACCTCGACCCCATCGCGGCAGCCCCGCTCACCGATGCCGGCCTCACGCCCTACCACGCGGTGAAGATGTCGCTCCCGAAGATGCTCCCCGGCGGCAAGGTGCTCGTGCTCGGCGTCGGCGGCCTGGGCCACATGGGCGTCCAGTTCATCGAGGCCCTCTCCGGTGCCGACATCATCGCGGTCGACACCAAGCAGGACGCACTCGATCTTGCCGTCGCCTGCGGCGCGGAGTACACGGTGAACAGCGGCGACGCCGACGCAGCAGCCCAGATCAAGGAGATCACCAAGGGTCGTGGCTGCGATGTCGTGCTCGACTTCGTCGGTGTCGACGCCACGATCGCCCTCGGCATTGCTAGCTCGCGCATCCAGGGCGACATGACCATCGTCGGTGCAGCGGGCGGCACCTACGCCTACGGCCTCTACACCGCGCCCTACGAACTCAACCTCCGCTCCACGTACTGGGGCAGTCGCTCCGAGCTGGCCGAGGTGCTCGCGCTGGCCGAGCGTGGCGACATCACCGTCACGTACACGAAGTACGGCATCGACGAGGGCCTGCAGGTCTACAAGGATCTCGAGGCAGGCAAGCTCAAGGGTCGCGCCGTTATTGTCCCGTAGGGCAACGCCACTACGGGTGAGCGCGTCCCGTAAAGAATTTTTCACCGCGGCGGCGGTCATCACTTCGGTGATGGCCGCCGTTTCGCGTTACAGAGAGCCGTACTTTGCCTCGTAGTCGGCAACGCTCATTCGCGGTACGTCGAAGATCTCCCCGAGTGCGCTCCAGTCACTCGCGCCCAGGCGCGCTACCGGTTCGAGTGCATCCATCATCACGCGCGTGCCGTCCATCACGTTCTCGTCGACGGCGATCATCACGACTTCGCCAAAGATGACGATGCCATTGCCCATCTCGAACATGTCGGTGCACCGACATTCGAGTGCGTAGGGAGACTCGGCGACCCGGAAGGGCGCGACGGTTTCGCTGGGCTCTCGAGCCAGGCCAGTGATGTCGAACTCGCTGACTCCTGCCGGGAAGTCGATACCGGTGATGTTGATCTTCTCGATCAGGCTCACCGGCGATCCGCACACGACGAACTCGCCCGTCTCCTTGATATTGCGCGCAGTGTCCTTCTCCCCCATCGTGCTGATCATCACGATCGGCGGATTGGTGCTCACCAACTGATAGAAGGAGTGCGGCGCGAGATTGTCGACTCCGTCGACACTTCGAGTCGAGACCCAGCCAATCGGGCGCGGCACGACAAGGGCACCGAGCAATGAGTAAATACCCGGCATGCTGGCCGGATCAGTCAGGCGTCGTGCCATCAGCTCTGCGCCGCGTGCAGCTTGCGTAGCATCGCGAACTCGGCCACCTGGCGACCGATGGTCTCGAGCAGGGCGACAGCCGACTCATCCTCCTCGCCGGCCTTGAGAGACGTGGTGGCCGAGTTGATTGATCCACCCAGGGGCGTCGGCCAGGCGCGCAGCGCGTGCGCGACCTGACGAAGCTGATGCAGGGTCGTGACGGTTGCCTGCGCGCCATAGGCGACCGCGATCGAGCCGAAGGCGCAGCCATCGAGGTACACGCGCGAATCGCGATTCATGTCCTCGGCGTAATCGAGTGCATTCTTGATCATGCCGCTGATGCCGCCGTGGTAGCCCGGGCTCACGACAATGATGCCATCGCAGGCACGCATGGCCTCGATGAGCGCCTTGGCCTGCGGAGTGCGCTCTGCAGTCTCGGTGTCATAGATCGGCAGCATGAGATCGCGACCAAGGATGTACATCACGTCAGCACCGACGCTCTCCGCGCCGCGACCGGCAATGCGCGCGGCCTGCTCACCAGAAGACTCGGGGCGGGTACTTCCGCCGATCACCAGGATGTTCGCGGTCGTCATGTGATTCCTCTCCTGAAACCCTCGATCGCGACGATGCTACTTCCTATGTCAACAGCGTTGACTGGAGGCTCGCTCTCAGCCTGCTATCGCGGCCCCGCGCAGGGTCACAGCGGGGTACTCGCCGAAACGCTGGGCATACGCGGTGCTGAATCGGCCTACGTGCGCGAATCCTGACTCGTGCGCTATCGAGGCAACCGTGCTGCCGTGCGGATCTGCCACGCGTAGCCGGCGACGTGCACTCTGCAGGCGGATCTCGCGCAGCAATTGAGTGGGTGTCACGCCGAGGTGCGCATGAGTCACGCTCTGCAACTGGCGCACACTCAGGCCGAGCTGGCGAGCCATCGCTGCCGTGGTGATCTCAATGCCGTGGTTGAGCTCAAGCCATTGCCGCAGCTCTTCGACGCGACCAGGTGTCATGGTCGCCGACTCAGCCGCGTCGCTATGCCAGGCGAGCACCAAAGCCGTGAGCAGGTGATCCTCGATTGCACCCTTGAATGCGGTGACGACGTCATCAGGAGTGTCGTCCGTGATCGAAGCGGTGGCCGACCAGGCGCGCGTGCAGGCATGGGTGAGAAGGCCGGTCGGGTCACCGGGAACGCGACCTGCGGTCTCTCCGCCGAGAACAATGCGCTGATGATCAGCGAGCTTCTCGCGGTCCGCAGCAACCACCAGGGCGCCTGCCCAAGGATCGGGCTGCATCAGAGTGCGGCCGTCCTTGGAGAGCAGGAAGCCGGAGTCGTGCACGACATCGGCGTGCTTGGCTCCCATGGTCACGCGCATCGGGCCGAGCGGAACCGTGGCCACCACGCGCGACCCGGTGGGCGGGGCCTCAACGATGACATCGCCCCCGTAGCGCACGAACACGAGCCGAGTGGTCGAGAGCGGAACGACGCCGACAGTGCCGTTCAGCGATGCACCCATCGCCGTGACCTCATGCGGGGTCACGGAAGCCACTTCGTCACGGAGCACCTTGGCGCTTGAACTGTGCTACAAATTGGCGGCACGGTGAGTCGGCAACCCTCCGCTCACGCCACCCATGGCCTCGCTCCGTTTCCCGGCCCGAGGGGCCGAAAGCCTGAGCTTTCAGTCTAGGTGCTCCGTGACGACCTTCGTGGATCTTTATCGAGGCAGGCGAACGCCCTTGGCCTCCAGGCGCGGCAGGACCTCCTGGCCGAAGTAGGGCAGCTCATCGGCGTAGTTCAGGAAGGCCAGGCTCATGCCGCCGAAGCCCGCCGCGGCGAACTCGGCAAGCTGGTCGGCGACCTGATCCGGGGTTCCGATCAGCGGCACGGTGCCGTGGCCGCCGGCGAAGCGCGGGCGGAACATGGCCAGCATCTCCGCGGTGAACGACTGAGCGTGCAGGCCCTGCAGGCGCATCAGGTTGTCGACTGCGTCCCAGTCGGCGTTGATGTTCGCGTAGTCGTTGTAGAAGTCCTGTGCTTCCTTCTCGGTCGGGCGCACGACCACGTGGCCGAGGGTAAAGGCACCGGAGGTGCGGCCGTACTTATCGCGCGCATCCGACTTCACCTTGGCGGCGACCGGTGCGCCATCCTCGGTGCCGCCGACGATCGTGTAGACGAAGTC
>JBPCSY010000225.1:0-5879 GCA_051006695.1 Candidatus Nanopelagicales bacterium | reverse complement strand
ATTACTGGCCGAGGCAGATGCCGGGTTCGTTCATGAGCCCATTGACGGCCAGCTCGACCTCATCGAATCGGTCGGAAGTGATGGTGAGGGATCCGCGGAGCAGACCACCGAATGGTTCACCTTTGACGAGGAGGCCGAGCCCGAGCCCCTGTTCCCGCGTCGCCATCACCACGTCACGGCAGTGGTGGTCACGCACAACGGCGGTACCTGGCTGCCCGCCGTCATGAGCACCCTGGCCAGCCAGACCCGTCCGGCAGATGGTGCCGTCGGCGTCGACACTGGCTCTACCGACAACTCGGCTGCCGTACTCCGCGCCACCCTCGGCCTTGACCGCGTGATCACGACCGCGAATGAGGGCTTCGGCCAGGCCGTGCGTACCGGTCTCGAGCGCGTCGGGCGCATCGAGGTGCAGGAGGGCGATGAGTTGGCCGAGCTCATCACCTGGGTGTGGCTGCTGCACGATGACAGTGCACCTGACCCCGGCTGCCTCGAAGCACTGCTGAGTACCGCTGACGACAATCCGACTGCCTCGATTCTCGGCCCGAAGATTCTCGGGTGGCACGACCGTCGTCTGCTGCTCGAGGTCGGTGTCAGCATCACGGGCGCGGGGCGCCGTTACACAGGTCTCGAGCGTGGAGAGCACGACCAAGGGCAGCACGATGGCGTGCGCGACGTGATGAGCGTGAGTTCGGCGGGCATGCTCGTGCGACGTGATGTGTGGGAGCTCCTGCAGGGCTTCGATCCGCAGGTGCCCTTCTTCCGTGACGATCTCGACTTCTGCTGGCGCGCGCACCGCGCCGGTGAGCGCGTCATCATCGCGACCGATGCGGTGATGCATCACCGGGAGGCTTCTGCGCACGGGCGACGTGTTCGCACGGGCAGTGACGAAGCCGAGCAGCGTCCGCATCGTCTCGATCGCGAGGCCGCAGTACACGTGCTTCTCGCGCAGTCCGGCCGTCTCGCTGGCATCTTCGTTGCGCTGCGGCTGTTGCTCGGCAGCGCCTTCCACGCTCTGGCGTACGCACTGGGCAAGGACTTCAAGAGCGCACGCGATGAGGTGGGAGCGGTCCTCGACGTTGCCCTGCATCCGGGGCGACTGGTGTTCTCGCGCGATCTCAATGGCAACACCGCCGACGAGCCGATCTCGATCGTGCGTCCCCTGCGGCCCACGACCGCCTCTCAACTGCGACAGGTAGTCGAGAGCGTCATCGGCATCGCCTCGACCAGTGGCGCGGCATCCGAGCCCACGGTCAGTGCGATCGAGTCCGGGCCCAGTGATGACGATGCCGCATTCCTTGACTCGGGCAGCCCCGGCCTTCTGCGTAGAATCTTCGTGCGACCGGGCTTCCTTCTCTTCGCGGCCCTGACACTGTTCTCGGTGATCGCCACCCGAATGCTCTGGTTCGGCGACGGAGTTCTCCAGGGCGGTGCACTGCTGCCCGCCCCGCTCGGCGCGGGTGATGTCTGGGATTCGAACACGCAGGCGTGGCACAACGTCATGACCGGCTCGTCGACCCCGAGTTCGCCGTACCTGATGGTCGTGTTCGCCGTCGCAGCGGTACTGCTGGGCAAGGCGCCGCTCGCCGTGAGCGTGCTGCTGCTCCTGTCGATTCCGCTCGCAGGCTGGAGTGCCTACTTCGTCCTTCGCGGTGTCGTGAAGACACGAGCAATTCGCATCTGGGCAGGCGTGGCCTACGGACTGCTTCCCGCCGTGACCGGGGCGATCTCCTCCGGGCGGCTGGGCACGGCGATCGCTGCCGTGGCGATCCCCTTTGCCATCCGAAGTTTCATGCGCATCACCTCGCCTGGTGGCACCACCCGTCGTGCGGCTGCGACTGCGCTGCTGATGAGCGTTGTCATCGCGGCAGCGCCAGGCCTGTGGCTGATCGCAGTGATCTTCGCGCTCATCATCGTCATCACGCGCTGGCAAGGCGTGCGCGGGCTCTGGACAGACGTCAATCGCCGACTGCTGATCGCCGTTGTCGGCCCGCTGCTGATTCTCTTCCCGTGGTCGGGCTATCTGATCACCCATCCCGTTCTGTTCCTGCTCGAGCCCGGAGCCGCAAACATCACCAGCGGTGGCGATCCGAACGTCAGCCCACTGCAGGTGCTCATGCTGCATCCGGGAGGACCTGGCGCAGTGCCGATGTGGCTGACCATCGGCATCGTTCTCGCGGGCTTCCTCGCCATCTTGCGCACGGAGAAGCGGCGCCAGGTAGCTGCGTGCTGGATTCTCGCCGCACTCGCACTCGTACTCGGCATCGTTCAGAGCGTGCTCACCGTGGCACCGCCCGGATCATCCGTTCCCTTGCATCCCTGGCCCGGCCCGGCGACTCTGGTGCTCGGCCTGTGCTTCATCACCGCTGCGGCATTCGCCGTCGACGGGCTGCGCGAGCAGATGGCCGATCAGTCGTTTAGCTTCGCTCAGCCGATCGCGGTAGTCGTCGCGATCGCTGCGGCGGCAGCACCATTCATGATCGCCGTCGGCTGGTTCCCCGAGGCGCAGGGGCAGATGCATCGCGGGCCCGCCGAGGCGGTGCCCGCATTCGTGGCCGCGGATGCTGCTACGGCCGAGGCACCGCGCACGCTCGTCCTCACTCAAAACGCGTCAGGCGGCGTGGCCTACAACCTCATCAATGGCGCCGGCCCTGTGCTCGGCGATGCCGACGTGAGCCCCGGCGTGGAGGTGCTCGCGCAGCTTGATGCACAGGTTGCGGCACTCTCATCAGGCCGCGGAGGCGATGAGGTCGATGCGCTCGCCGGCTTCGGCGTCCGCTACGTCCTACTGAGCAACACCTCGACCAAGGAGATCATCTCCGTTCTCGATGCCGAGCCAGGCCTGCGTCGTCTGTCGACTTCCGGTGGAGAGGTGCTCTGGCGCATCGCCGGCACCACGTCGCGAGCCCGGCTCCTGACCGGAGGCGAGCAGACGCCGGTGCTGATGGCAACGCCGGGCGCGACCAGCACGAACCCGTACATCGACTCGCGCATCGCCGACGCCCCATCGGAGCGCACCTTGCTCCTCGGCGCGACCATCGACGCCGGCTGGCGCGCGACCGCGACGAATGAGCGCACTCGTGAGGTCGTGCAGCTCGAGCCTATGGAGTCGGCCGGGGTCTACTCGTGGTCCCAGGCCTTCGCAGCACCCGCGGGCAATCCGATCGTGACTGTCGAGTACGAAGGCGGTCTGCGAGCGCAGGCAATGTCACTTCAACTGATCATCTTCCTGGTGTTCTTCGTGCTCGCACTTCCGTCACGTCGGGTCAGTGATCCTGATCCCGATGACCTCGACAGCCCAATCGCTGATCCGATGCACGAGCCGGAGGTGTCCGCATGAGTCGCCTGATGTCGGCGCTGCGTGCCCAGCGCTGGATGTGGATCGCGATTGCCGGAGTGGCGATCGTCGTGATCACCGGAACCTTGCTCGATAAGCGCGGCTCCGAATCGATTCCTGACGCGAGTGCGATCCAGCCAGTGGGCTCAGCCGTGCTGCTCTGTCCCGAGCCAGGCGCCGGTTCGGATCTCGGGGTGCGAGTCACCGCCGCAGTTGTCCCCGGTCAAGACGGCCAGGTAGATCGTCCGGGCAAGGCGGGCATGGAAACCCTGCCCGGCAAGGAATCGGCGAAGGCAAGTATCGAGACCCCGGGCGGCCAGGCGCAGATCAATGCCTTCGGCAAGCGCCTCCCCGCTATCCGCGCCTATGGCGTCGGTTCCTTAGCGCCCGGACTCATCGCGAATCAGTGGGGGCGTGATCCCCGCGGTTCCGGTCGCGGAATGGCCAGCACCGCGTGTGCAAGCGCCGGCTCGGACTTCTGGTTTGTCGGCGGTGGCGCTATCGCCGGCCGTCAGACTCGCGTCGTACTCGTGAATCCCGATGACACCCCCGCCGTCGTCGACGTCATCGTCCATGGCACTGACGGTCTCCTCGATGCGCCGGCCGGCAAGGGCCTGGTCATCAAGGGCCAAGATCGCGCGGTGGTGCGACTCGACGTACTCGCCCCGGGAATCAAGGCCACCGCCGTGCACGTCATCGCTCGCGCCGGTCGAGTCGGCGCATCGGTGGCCGATGAGCAGATGTCAGGCCTCGACGCCATCGGCACCGACTGGATCCCGCAGTCGAGCGCGCCGTCGACCACGCTGTACGTGCCGGGAGTGATGCCGGGCAAGGGTGCTCGCGTTCTCTCGATCGTCACGCCCGGTATCGACGATGCCACTGTTCGCCTACGAGTGATCTCGCCGAACGGAACCTTCGCCCCGGCCGACCGTGAGCAGATCGATGTACCCGCTGGATCGGTGGTGAGCCTCGATCTCTCTGACGTCATCGGTGGCGATGCGGCCACTCTCGAGGTCACGTCCGACGTGCCTGTGGTCGCAGGCATGCGTCAGTTCTTCGGCGGCAAGGGAGTTCAGGACGAGACTGCGTTCAGCTCGAGTGCGCAGCCGATGACCACGTCGTCCGCCGTCAGCGGCCTGCCCGTGCGCGTGAGTACTGACGTGAAGGTCGCCATCACTGCGCCGCAGACGCAGGTCAAGGTCGATATCGTCCTACTTCCCTTCAAGGGTGGAAAGGATGCCGCGAAACCGCCGGCTCCGATCCGGGTCACCGTCCCCGCGGGCGAGGTGAAGTTCGTGATGCTTCCGGAGCCGCAGGCGGAGTGGTTCACGGCGGTCATCACTCCGGTCGACGGCTCGGGGCCCTACCTGGCCTCCCATCGCGTTCGCGAGAAGTCACGTTACGGAGATCTCGTCACCGGCTACCCATGGGTGCCTCTGCGCACGCAGGTGTTGGTGCCGACCGCGCAGGTAGACCCGGGCCTCACCGTTCAGTAGCGTCAGTCTCATCGGCGCGCCGCATTCCTGATGTCTGCACGCCCATCGGCGCGCCGCAAACACCCTCACGCTCGTTCGCACTACCGTTCACGTCGTGAGTCGTCGCCGTTGTTCGAAGCCGTCCTGCAGCGGTGCTGCAGTGTCGACCCTGACCTACGTGTATGCCGACTCCACCGCAGTGCTCGGCCCATTGGCCACCTACGCCGAGCCGCACTGCTACGACCTCTGCCAGATGCACAGCGAGCGCCTCACTGCGCCGCGTGGCTGGGAGATCGTGCGCATTACCCCTGATCCCGATGCCTTGAAGCCGACCGGCGATGATCTCGAGGCATTGGCCAATGCGGTGCGCGAGGCAGCCCGGCCGCGCTACATGCCCGATGCCGATCCTCATCCGGCGGTGCCGAATGGCTCGGTCGAGGTGGCCCGCCGCGGTCACCTGCGGATGCTCACCAGCGTCGACGACCTGCCCTCCGATGGTGCCCGCGAGGCTGAGCAGGGTGAATTCTTCGAGGATTTCGACGGAAACGGCTTCGACGATGACCAGGATTTCGATCCTCGATAGCCTTGGGCTGTGCGCTCACTCGATCAGATCATCAAGGCCTATGACGTCCGGGGTATCTACCCCGATCAGCTCGATGCCGACCTCGCTCATGCCGTAGGCGCTGCCTTCGTGCGCGTTCTGGGTATCGCGGTTCGTGATGGCGGTCCGGGCGTGGTGGTCATCGGCCACGACATGCGCCCCTCGGGCCCCGAGCTCGTTGCTGCATTCGCTGACGGCGTCCGCGAGCAAGGCTGCGATGTGATCCTCATCGGCCTGGCCTCGACCGACGGGCTGTACTTCGCGTCGGGCCACCTGAACATCCCGGGTGCCATGTTCACCGCGAGTCACAACCCGGCCCAGTACAACGGCATCAAGTTGTGCCGCGCAGGTGCCGCACCCGTCGGCCAGGATTCGGGTCTCCGCGAGATTCGCGAGATGATCGAGAATGACGCGATCCCCGCTTACGACGGCCCGATGGGCGAGATCAGCGAGCGCGACATGCTCACCG
>JBPCSY010000224.1:0-5193 GCA_051006695.1 Candidatus Nanopelagicales bacterium | reverse complement strand
CGTTATCGCTGTCTCAACGACGTGTCCGAGAAGGGAGTTGAACCCTCACTCCCGGTAAAGGGAACTAGCACCTCAAGCTAGCGCGTCTGCCTATTCCGCCACCCGGACGAGGTGTTGAAGCATGAGAAGCATACCTGCTCCGATCGATGCTCCTGACACGGCAGTATGGGAACGTGGAAACCACCTGGTTAGCCCTGCCTGGAGCCGAGTCCGATGTCGTGGAATTGTGCCGCGGTCTGATTCGCCTCGACTCGAGCAATTTCGGGGATTCCCCTCTCACGGTGGGGGAGGCTGACGTCGCTGAGTACGCCGCCCAGGCACTGCGCGAAGCCGGCTGGCAACCGGAAGTCGTCACGACCACTGACTCATCCCGCCGAGGCGTCTACCTACGTATTCCGGGCACGGATCCCGATGCCGGTGCACTCCTGCTACACGGGCATCTCGACGTAGTACCGGCGATTGCCTCGGACTGGAGTCATCCGCCATTCGCTGCTGAGGTGGAGGATGGCTTCATCTGGGGTCGTGGCGCTGTTGACATGAAGGACATGGACGCCATGATCCTGGCCGTGATGCGCGGCTGGGGTCGTGAGGGGATTCGGCCGCGACGTGACATCGTCATCCTTCTGCTTCCCGATGAGGAAGCAGGCGGTCGTCACGGTGCGCACTGGCTGACTGCCAATCGCCCGGAGATCTTCGAGGGCGTCACCGAGGCCGTGGGCGAAGTCGGTGGATTCTCGATCACCGTGCGCGACGACCTGCGTCTCTACCCGATCCAGACGGCCGAGAAGGGCATGCGTTGGATGCGCCTGCACGCGGCTGGTCGCGCCGGGCACGGCTCGATGATCCACGACGACAACGCGATCACCCGACTCTGCGAAGCGGTGACTCGCGTGGGCAGCTACGAGTGGCCCGAGCGTCGCACGGCGACGGTCGATCGATTCCTGGGTGAGCTCAGCGATGCCTTCGGCGTGGATCTTTCCGCGCACGACAACGAAGAACTCGTGCGCAAACTCGGCACCCTTGGTTTACTCGTTGGTGCGACCTTGCGCAACACCGCGAATCCGACCATGCTCGAAGCCGGCTACAAGCACAACGTCATCCCCGGCGAGGCGTTTGCTGCGATTGATGGACGCACCATTCCCGGCTTCGAGGAGGAATTCGAGCGCACAATCAGCGAGCTAGTCGGCCCCGACATCACCATCGAGCACGTTGTTGATGACATTGCGCTGGAAGCGCCGTTCGACACGCTCTCCGTCGACCTCATGGCATCTGCCTTGCGTGCCGAGGATCCTGGTGCGCGCGCGATTCCGTACATGATCTCCGGAGGCACGGATGCGAAAGCATTCCATCGCCTCGGCATCACCTGCTATGGATTCTCGCCGCTGCAAATGCCCGCTGATCTCGACTACTGGCGGCTGTTCCACGGTGTCGACGAGCGCGTCCCGCTGGACGGACTCACCTTCGGTGTGCGCGTCCTGGACCGCTTCCTGCGTGCGGTCTGACCCTTCTCCTTACGCGGTGCGCTGCACGCGGTAGACCTTGCGACGAAGCACGACCTTGCGTCGCCCGTCATGAAGTATCGCGACTCGGGAGAGTTCCCAGCGGTCCTGTTCCGCCATCTCGGTGAGGGCCTGTCGCGCAACCTCGCGCGTGGTGCCGCGGGGGAACCAGAACTCGCGGAACTCCCAGACCGCACCTGAGGACTGCATCGCTATCTCCGCTGTGCCCAGCCGGCCTCGGGGTACCCCATCGGGGGAGCCGAGACGTCGTCGAGCGCGATCAGGATCTCCTCAGGCAGTTCGAGCTCCTCTGCGGCAAGTGCAGCGACCAGCTGACCGGTAGTGCGAGGCCCGAGGATTGGCGCGACGACGCCAGGGCGATCGCGCAGCCAGGCGATGGAGACTTCAGTGGGCGAACAGCCCAGGCCTTCGGCGGCCGTGGCCACGGCATCGACAATTCGACGGCAGCGCTCGTCCTGGTAGACCTGGATCCACGACGCAGTGTCGGCATTGCCGCCACGTGAATCCGCGGGGGTGCTGTGCCGGTACTTGCCGGTCAGGACTCCGCGGCCCAGCGGTGACCAGGGCAGGATGCCCAGGCCCAGGGATTGGGCCGCCGGCACGATCTCTCGCTCGATACCTCGCTCGAGAAGTGAGTACTCCATCTGAGTGGTGATGATCGGAGCCCGACCGGGTACTGCCTTCTGCCACGTTGCAGCGCGAGCCGTCTGCCAGCCCGAATAGTTCGAGATACCGGCGTAGCGGACTTTGCCGCTCGATACGGCCTCATCGACAGCGGCGAGGGTCTCGTCCATGGGTGTCCAGGGATCCCACGCATGAAGCTGCCAGAGGTCGATGACATCGGTGTTGAGCCTGCGGAGTGAACCTTCGAGTGCACGGAGCAGGTGAAGTCGCGACCCATTGAATCGACGGCCAGGATCAGGCTGCGAGACGGCCTTGGTCGCCAGGATGATCTCGTCGCGAATATCGAACTCCCGGATGAGCTCTCCGAGAAGCTGCTCAGAAACACCCTCCGCATAGACATCTGCCGTGTCGATCAGGGTTCCGCCGGCGCTGAGGAAGGCGGCGAGCTGATCGCGAGCCTCGTACTCATCGGTACCCCGACCCCAGGTCATGGTGCCGAGGGCAAGGCGACCGACCCAGATGCCGGACCTGCCAAGCGGACGTTGCTGCATGAGGCGACGCTACCTGGGCTGCCACGAACGGGGGCATAGGCTCGCCTTATGGAAATCGGATTGAACCTCGGCTACTGGGGCGCCGGCAACGACGCCTCGAACATCTCACTCGCCCTGGAAGCCGACTCCTGCGGCTACTCCTCGGTCTGGGTCGCTGAGGCCTATGGCTCCGACGCTGTGACCATCCTGTCGTGGATCGGTGCCCAGACGTCGAAAATCGATCTCGGCTCCGCCGTGTTCCAGATCCCGGCCCGCACGCCGGCGAATGTCGCGATGACCTCGGCCACCTTGGACGCACTCTCGGGCGGACGTTTCCGACTCGGTCTCGGTGTCTCCGGTCCACAGGTGTCCGAGGGCTGGCACGGAGTCCGGTTCGACAAGCCGCTGGCTCGTACGCGTGAGTACGTCGCAATCGTGCGAGACGCCCTTGCTCGCAAGAAGGTCAGCTTCCAGGGCGAGTTCTTCACACTGCCGCTGCCCAATGGCCCCGGCAAGGCGCTCGCGATCAACTTCCCGCCCGTGCGAGAGCACCTGCCGATCTATCTCGCGGCAATCGGCCCGAAGAACCTCGAGCTCTGCGGAGAAATCGCTGATGGCTGGCTGGCCATCTTCTACTCGCCGGAATACGCGGGTGAGCAGCACGAGGCCATCGCTCGTGGCCGCGCCAAGATCGGCAAGACCATGGACGGTTTCGATGTGGTGCCCACTGTTCCGGTTGTGGTGGGTGACGACCCTCAGATGTGCGCGCACGCGCTTCGGGCGAACAGCGCGCTCTATATCGGTGGAATGGGATCGCGTGAGAAGAATTTCTACAATCAACTGGCAGTTCGGATGGGCTTCGAGGAAGCTGCGGAGCAAGTGCAGGAACTCTTCCTCGACGGCAAGTACAAGGAAGCTGCGATGGCGGTGCCCTTCGAATTCATCGATCAGACCTCACTGCTGGGTTCGCCGGCTCGCATCAGCGATCGTCTGCGTGCCTATGAGGCGGCCGGAGTCACGACCCTCAGCATCACGCCGGTGGCTGAGACCTTAGAGCAGCGCATGGAGGTCGTGCGCTTGATGGGTGAACTGGTTGACGACTCTCCGGACGCCGCCTGATGGGCTGGTTCGAAGCACTCGTCCTGGGCATCGTCCAAGGACTTACTGAGTTCCTGCCCGTCTCCTCGAGCGCGCACATCCTGATCGTGTCTCAACTGTTCGGTTGGCAGGATCCCGGGGCGGCCTTCACAGCGGTCACCCAGATCGGTACTGAATTCGCGGTGCTCCTGTATTTCCGAAAGGACCTGATTCGCATCATTGGCACGTGGGCGCGAAGCCTGGCGAATCCCTCGCTGCGCAGGAATCTCGATGCTCGAATGGGCTGGTACATCATCATCGGCACGATCCCGGTCGTGGTCCTTGGCGTGCTCTTCGCCGATCAGATCGAGACCGTGGCCCGCAATCTCTGGCTCGTGTCCTGCACCCTCATCATCTTCGGCCTGATCCTTGGTTTTGCCGATCATGTCGGTCGGAAGCAGAAGACACTTGCGAGCCTGAATTCCGGACAGGGCATCATGTTCGGAATCGGTCAGGCCTTCGCGCTCATTCCCGGCGTCTCGCGTTCAGGTGCCACCATCTCCACTGGTTTGCTGCTCGGTTACACCCGCGAAGCCGCAGCCCGATACTCGTTCCTGCTCGCGATTCCCGCGGTGCTCGGTTCCGGACTCTACGAGGCGCGCAAGATCGGCAGCGACGCCAGCGTTTCCTGGGGGCCGACCATCATGGCCACCGTCATCGCCTTCGTCATTGGCTTCATCGTCATTGCATGGCTGCTTCGCTGGGTCAGCACCCGAAGCTTCACGCCATTCGTGATCTACCGCGTGGCGCTCGGCTTAGTCGTGATGATCCTGCTCGGAACCGGAGTGCTGACCTCATGACCACCGTTCTGCTGGTTCGGCACGGCCGCACGAAAGCCAACGCCGATGGCATCCTCGCTGGGCATCTGCCCGGCGTGAGGCTTGATGCACAGGGGCGCAGGCAGGCTGCCGAGCTCGCGGAGCGGCTGGCCGATGTGCGGATCCCACGCATCATCAGCTCTCCTTTGGAGCGCACTGTTGCCACGGCGGATGCGATCGCGGCCTTTCAGCGCCGATCCGTGATCCGTGATGTCGATGACCGATTCGTGGAATGCAAGTACGGCGACTGGACAGGAAGGAAACTGGGCGACTTGGCCAAGGAGCCAATGTGGTCTGTCGTGCAAGCGCATCCGAGTGCCGCGGTCTTCCCTGGCATTGAGGGCGAGAGTATGCGCGACATGCAGCATCGAGCGGTCGAGGGGATCCGTGAATGGAACGAGA
Source organism: Candidatus Nanopelagicales bacterium (assembly GCA_051006695.1). Taxonomy (GTDB): domain Bacteria; phylum Actinomycetota; class Actinomycetes; order S36-B12; family S36-B12; genus CAIKZY01. The sequence continues at coordinate 162 of JBPCSY010000224.1, read as the reverse complement.
CTGTCGGCAGCGACGGCCTCTACGTCGTCGTCAGTCACGGCGATGTCATCAAGGCCATCCTGGCCGATGCCCTGGGCATGCATCTCGATGCTTTCCAGCGCATCAGGGTTGATCCGGCATCGCTCAGCTTTGTCCAGTACACCTCGCAGCGACCCATCGTGG
>JBPCSY010000223.1:0-2851 GCA_051006695.1 Candidatus Nanopelagicales bacterium | reverse complement strand
TTTTGCGGATGCTCGGCCTGTCGTCATGAACGTGAAGTCGCCAACAGCGCAGGAACTCGTGCTCAGGGAACTGCGCTCGGACATCGTGCTCGGAGTACTCGCGCCCGGCAGTCAGATCGTGCAGGAGGCCCTCGCCCAGGGATACGGGGTGAGCCGCGTCCCATTGCGTGAGGCATTGAAAATTCTCGAGGGTGAAGGTCTCGTAACCCACCATCCGCATCGCGGCTATTTCGTCATGGACCTCAGCGTCGAGGATCTCGTCGAGGTGTACCGACTTCGGTCCATGCTCGAGGCAGAGGCACTTCGGGCCTCGGTTCCGCAGCTCACCGACGACGATCTCGTCGAATTGCGCACATTGCTCGCAGTCGTCGAGAGGGCGTCAGGGGAGGCAGATCTCGCCGCCCTGACCGTGGCTAATCGAGCTTTTCACTTCGCAATCTTCGAGCACTCAGGCATGCCTCGCCTGGTTCGCGTGCTGCATCAGCTCTGGGATGCCACTGATGTCTACCGGGCGATCTACTTCCGCAGTGAGTCGAATCGGGCACGGATCGAGGGGGAGCACCGACAGATCCTTGAGGCACTCGAGGCCAGGGATGCTGAGAGGGCTGTGGTGACCCATGAGGGCCATCGGACCCATTCCGTCGAAGCCTTGCGGACCCAGATCCCCTAGAGATCCAGGATTGGATCCAATCCTGCTACGATGGGGGTCCCGACGCTCAGGAGTCCCCATGGCTATCGCCCAGCAGTCACCCTTCGGTCTCTTCGCCATCGACCATCTTCTCTCCGAGGAGGAGCGGATGATGCGCGATGTCGTGCGCAGTTACGTCGATGAGCGCATCAAGCCCGAAATTGCTGACTGGTTCGAAACCGGCGACATCCCGGCGCGTGAGCTGGCCAAGGAGCTCGGCGATCTCGGTGTCATGGGCATGCACCTCGAGGGCTACGGCTGCGCCGGAACCTCGGCGGTTGCCTACGGCTTGGCCTGCCTGGAACTCGAGGCCGGTGACTCGGGTATTCGCTCCCTGGTCAGCGTCCAGGGCTCACTGGCCATGTATGCGATCTATGCCTGGGGCTCAGATGAGCAGAAGCAGGAGTGGCTGCCGCGCATGGCAGCGGGCGAGGCGATCGGCTGCTTCGGCCTGACTGAGCCTGACTTCGGCTCGAATCCCTCGGGCATGATCACCAACGCCAAGCGAGATGGCAGCGACTGGATCCTCAACGGTTCGAAGATGTGGATCACCAATGGCAATGTCGCCGATGTGGCTGTCGTCTGGGCACAGACCGACGATGGCATCCGCGGTTTCGTTGTTCCCACCAATTCACCTGGATTCACGGCCAATCTCATTCACAAGAAGATGTCCCTTCGCGCTTCGGTGACAAGCGAGCTCGTCTTCCAGGACGTGCGACTGCCCGAGTCGGCGATGATGCCGAACGTCAAGGGACTCAAGGGCCCACTCTCGTGCCTGAACGAGGCACGCTTCGGCATTGCCTTCGGCACCCTGGGCGCTGCCCGCGACTGCCTGGAGACTGCAATCGCCTACTCCGTGGACCGCGTGCAGTTCGACAAGCCGATCGCCGGCTACCAGCTCACCCAGAAAAAGCTCGCCGACATGACTCTCGAGCTCGGAAAGGGCATGCTGCTCGCCCTGCACCTCGGTCGGCTCAAAGACGAGCACCTGCTCAAGCCCGAGCAGGTAAGCCTCGGCAAGCTGAACAACGCACGCGAGTCGCTGGCCATCGCCCGCGAGTGCCGGAACATCCTGGGCGGCAACGGCATCACACTCGAGTACCCGATCATTCGCCACATGAACAACCTGGAGTCGGTGTACACCTACGAGGGCACCAATGAGATGCACACGCTGGTCATCGGAGAGGCGCTCACCGGCATCGCCGCGTACCGCTAACGGTGCGAATCCCGGGCAGTCAGCGACGCCAGTCGAGCACGTATTGCGGCACGGGAGTCTCAGCGTGACTGTGGTCATCGGAGACCGGCTGGCCAAATGATTCGTGCAGCGGAACATGCCCAGCCCACACCCGCGAGTACACGGGATCAGCGAGATCAGACGGAACATCATCTGGGCCACCGCTGCGCATCTTCACCGAGCACTCATCGAGGCTAAGGGAAAGCGTGATCGTGGCTGCTCGCTCCTTCGGTGCAGGGTGGCGTATCTCCGACCATCGGCCGGGAATCAGATGCTCGGTGATGACCCTGAGCGCGTCGAGTTCGTCATCGCCCTCCAGTCGACGGGCGACTCCGATGACCATCGCTGATCGGTAGTTCATGCTCGACTCGAATGCACTGCGAGCCAGCACCAGGCCATCGAGCAGTGTCACGGTGAGGCAGGTGGGCTCACCGGCTGCAAGCGTGGTGAAGAGGCGTGAGGCACTCGAGCCGTGAAAGAGTACCTCGTTGTCGCGACGCGCGTAGGCGACGGGAATGACGAAAGGCTGACCATCGGTCACGACCGCCACGTGGGCAACGAGGCCGGAGTCAAGTACGTGATGAAGCGCCGCGGTGTCATTGACTGCATTGTCCGGAATGCGACGTACCCGGGTCCGTGGAGTGGACCCGGGTACGTTGATGTCGTTGCTGCTCAGAGGATTGTCCAGGCCTCGGTGAGCACGGTGCGCAGGATGCCCTCGATCTCGTCGAACTCCTTCTGGCCCGCGATCAGCGGGGGAGCGAGCTGGACGACCGGGTCACCTCGATCGTCGGCGCGGCAGTACAGGCCGGCATCAAAGAGTGCCTTCGACAGGAAGCCACGCAGCAAGCGCTCGGCCTCGTCGTCATCGAAGGTCTCGCGCGTGACCTTGTCCTTGACCAGTTCGATTCCGTAGAAGTAGCCCATGC
>JBPCSY010000222.1:0-4022 GCA_051006695.1 Candidatus Nanopelagicales bacterium | reverse complement strand
GGTCGAGGGTAGGCACACGAAGCAGCTGCTCGTGACCGGGTACGTCGAACACCAGGGAATCCCACGATGCCGCGGCTACCTGCTCGGGATACCTGCGCACGCACTCACCACGGAAGTAGGCCCGAGTAGAGCCGGGCGGATCTGACTCAGCTGCGCGCACCTCCTCGTCCGTGAAGAGTCGAGCCAGAAGCCCTCGCTCTTCCAACCGTCGCGCAAGGCCCTTATCGGCGCGAATGTCGGAGTACTGAAGATCGATCAGCTGGAGTGCCGGCGAATCCCAGCCCAGGGAATCGCGAGTGCGGTAACCCTCGAGAAGCCTCAGCTTTGCCACCCAGTCGAGGACTCCCCCGCAGTTCATCGAGTCGTCTGCCAAGGTCGTGATCACAAATTCCCAGAGCTTCAGGATCTCCTGTGTCTGGGGATCGGGGCTCTCGCCCACCCACGCGAGTGCACGCTCGAGGTACAGCGACTGAATTTCGACAGCCGACATTCGCCGACCACCGCTCAATCTCACCTGATGGGCGAGGGTGGGATCATGACTGACCCGATGCATCTCAGCGACCGGGTCGTCGAGGATGAGGTCATCATTTCGGAGGAAACCGGATTCGATCATGCCCAGGACGAGTGACGCGCTGCCGAGCTTAAGCAAGGTAGCGGTGTCGCTCAGATTGGCATCGCCGGTGATCACATGAAGTCGACGGGACTTCTCCGGATCTGCGTGAGGCTCGTCACGAGTGTTGATGATCGGACGACGCACGGTTGTTTCGAGGCCGACTTCTGCCTCGAAGAAATCCGCTCGCTGACTGATCTGGTATTCGAGGACCCTGCCCTCTTGCCCCTTGCCTAGACGCCCGGAACCGGTAAAGACCTGACGGGTAACCAGGAAGGCAGTGAAGAGGCGCACCACCTCAGCAAATGGTGTTGTGCGCGCCATCAGGTAGTTCTCGTGACAACCGTAGGAAGCACCCTTGTTATCGGTGTTGTTCTTGTACAGCAGGATCGGCGGAAGGCCGGGTGTCCGACCGACCAACTCGGCTGCCTCGGCCATGATCATCATGCCGGCGCGATCGTGAAGTGCTGCCTCACGCGGGGTCAGGCATTCCGGGGCCGAATACTCGGGATGCGCGTGATCAACGTAGAGCCGGGCGCCATTGGTCAGGATCACGTTAGCCGTGCCGAGGTCCTCATCAGTGAGCTGACTCGGATCGGCGTCAGCGCGACTCATGTCGAAGCCGCGGGCATCGCGCAGGGGTGACTCCGGGAGGTAATCCCAGTGAGCGCGCCGGTGCGCGGTCGGAAGGTACTTCTGCGCGTAGGCGTTGACGACCAACCCCGATGCCTGCATCGCAGTCAGAGTGGGATCCGAGGGCACGCTGATGCCGTACTCGGTCTCAATTCCCATGACCCGATGGACGCTACGAGGCTCCATCACTAGAGGTACGTGCCGGTGCTGCCGATATCAGCGATCGAACGCCCGGAATCGCCCGCGGAGCCTCCATGCACCAGAGTGCGTATGTAGACGATGCGTTCGCCCTTCTTGCCCGAGACACGTGCCCAGTCATCGGGATTGGTCGTGTTCGGAAGATCCTCGTTCTCACGGAACTCATCGAGACAGGCGGCGAGAAGGTGCTCACTTCGAATGCCCTTCCCCTGACCTGCGATGAACTCCTTGATCGCCGATTTCTTGGCCCTAGAAACGATGTTTTCGATCATGGCCCCTGAGCTGAAATCTCGGAAGTACAGGATCTCGCGATCCCCATTGACATAGGTGACCTCGAGGAACTGGTTCTCGGGTGCGTCGGAGTACATGAGCTCGACGGCCTGATCGATCATCGCGGTGAAGGCCGCCTGCGCGTTGGCGTGACGGGCGATCTCATCAGGATGAATCGGAAGTCCGGCGGTCAGATACTTCGCGAAAATCTCTCGAGCAGCGTCAGCATCGGGCCGATCGATCTTGATCTTGACGTCTAGCCGCCCAGGGCGCAAGATCGCGGGGTCGATCATGTCCTCGCGATTCGAAGCGCCGATCACGATGACATTCTCTAGCCCCTCAACGCCATCAATCTCGCTGAGAAGTTGCGGCACGATCGTGTTCTCGACGTCACTCGACACCCCGGTACCGCGGGTGCGGAACAGGGAATCCATCTCATCGAAAAACACGATGACGGGCATTCCCTCACTTGCCTTCTCGCGGGCACGCTCGAAGACGATGCGAATATGCCGCTCGGTCTCGCCTACGTATTTGTTGAGAAGCTCCGGCCCCTTGATGTTCAGGAAGAAGGAACGGCCGTGGTCGAGCCCGGACTTCTCGGCGATCTGCTTGGCGAGCGAGTTCGCCACTGCCTTGGCGATCAACGTCTTGCCGCAGCCTGGCGGGCCGTACAGCAGGATTCCCTTCGGCGCCGCCAGCTCGTGCTCCGCGTACAGATCCGGGTGGAGGAACGGCAATTCCACGGCATCGCGAATCTGCTCGATCTGCGCGGAGAGGCCGCCGATGTCGTGGTAGCCAATGTCGGGCACTTCTTCGAGCACGAGATCCTCGACGTCAGACTTCGGAACGCGTTCAAGTACGAAACCGGCACGAGAGTCCATCAGCAGCGAGTCACCCGAGCGAAGTCGCGCACCAATTAGCGGAGCCGCGATGTGAGCGATGCGCTCTTCATCAGTTCGGCCCTTGACCAGCGCACGACGCCCATCGGCAAGGACCTCTTTGAGGGTCACGATCTCGCCCGTTGATTCGAACCCGGCGGCCTCGATCAGGTTCATCGACTCATTGAGCAGGACATCCTGGCCGGGACCGAGTTCGGCCAGATCAACGGTCGGGCTCAGGACAACGCGAAATCGACGTCCGTTGCTCAGGACGTCAGCGGTACCGTCGAGGTGGGCTTCGAGGAACACGCCGAAACCACTTGGTGGTTCGGCAAGCTTGGCGACATCGGCCTTCAGAGAAAGGATCTGCTCGCGAGCCTCTCGCAAGGTGGTAGCCAGGCGCTCATTTTGCTCAGTCAGGGCGGTCAACGGGTCGCGAGATCCGGGCAGCGCCGCATCAGCGGTGTTGTCGGACATTCGGCCTCCTTGAGTCGTCTACGACTCTAGGCCAGGCAGCGACTCTTCGCCTCGTGGCTCGGCTCCCGGGCCGGTGTAATCCTCGCCGTAGGCCCCCGGTGCCGGGCGTCGACGGCGCACGGGCAGAACTGCCCCGGGCGCCAACCGGCGCATGGTCACAAGGAAGCCTGTGTGGCCGTTCATCCGATGATCAGGGCGAACCGACAATCCCTCGAGATGCCAGGTGCGCACCATTGACTCCTCAGCGCGTGGCTCAGTCCAGATACCCATGACGCGGGCGGTCTCGACGGTCTTGGACATCTGCGTCGCGGTGGCCACGTAGATGACGATGACGCCACCGGGGGCAAGCGCAGCAGCTGCCGCTTCGAGACAGTCCCACGGGGCCAGCATGTCGAGGATCACGGCATCGACGTCACGATCGGTCAGCTCGTGCGCGAGATCTCCCACGGTGACGGTCCAGTTTGCGGGACGCATGCCGAACCACTGCTCGACGTTCTTCTGCGCAATGGTCGCGAAGTCGTCTCGGCGCTCGAAGCTATGTAGTACACCATCGTCTCCGATGGCTCGTAGTAACGAGCACGAGAGCGCGCCAGAGCCCACACCTGCCTCGACCACACGTGAGCCCGGATGCAGGTTGGCCAGTCCAACAATGCGAGCGGCATCCTTCGGGTACACCACGGCGGCGCCGCGCGGCATTGACAGTACGAAGTCATCGAGAAGCGGACGCAGCACGAGGTAGGAGCTGCCATTGGAGGAAGAGATCACCGAACCGTCAGGGGTGCCGATGATGTCGTCGTGCGGCAGCTGCCCGCGGTGCGTATGGAACACCTTGCCCGGAGTGAGGGTGATGGTGTGCAACTTGCCCTTGGGATCGGTCAACTGCACCAGATCGCCCGCTTCGAACGGACCCTGGCGACGCGCCTGCGACATAGATGACATTGCGCACACATTAGCGC
>JBPCSY010000221.1:0-5881 GCA_051006695.1 Candidatus Nanopelagicales bacterium | reverse complement strand
GCCCAAGGGGCCGACGATGCTCAACGGGTCATGTCGCCGACGTTCGCTCAGCCACTGGGAGCCTTTGCCGTTGACACCCACGACAATATCGAGGGTTCCGCCATACATTCCGCGCATCTGCACCTGGTGAACGGCGAAGGATCGACGCAGCAGCATCGATGTTTCGTCACCGCCGATCGCGACGTTCAGGAAGTGGCCCGGACGCGTAATCTCGGGGATTCCGGGTGCTGTCAAGGAGATGACGAAGTAACTGCCAGCCCGCTTGACGTCAAGAACCTCGCCACGAATCTGCAATGGATTGCTCATGCGTACTCCCCCGCCCGTCGTGCGGCGAGATCGGCACCATGCTCCTGGAGTGAACGCACGCCCGCGTCGTCCTTCTGTAATGACTCGATCCCCTGGACTGCGGCCGCGAGGCCCTGGACAGTCGTGATGCATGGTATGCCGCGAGTGACCGCAGCCGTGCGAATCTCGTAGCCATCAAGACGTGGCCCGACTCCGTAGGGCGTGTTGATGATGAGCTGAATATCCCCGGCCATGATCGCATCGACCGTGGTCTTCTCACCATTGGGACCGGTGCCCTCGGACTGCTTGCGCAGCACCTGCGCAGGGACGCCGTTTCGACCGAGGACCTCGGCAGTGCCCGCCGTGGCGAGGATGCTGAATCCTAGATCGTGGAGGATCTTGATCGGGAAGATCGCCGATCGCTTATCGCGATTGGCCAACGAGACGAATGCGGTACCCGACATCGGAAGTGCACCGAAGGCCGCATCCTGGGACTTCGCGAAGGCGATGCCGAAGGTGTCGTCGATACCCATCACCTCGCCCGTGGAGCGCATTTCCGGCCCGAGAACGGTGTCGACACCATGGAAGCGGCCGAATGGCAGGACGGCTTCCTTGACCGACACCGCGGATCCGGCCGGCATCGTGCCGCCATCGCCGTGCGCAGGCAAGATGCCCTGCTGACGAAGCTCGGCGATCGTCTGGCCCACCATGACGCGCGCCGCGGCCTTGGCGATCGGGACAGCAGTTGCCTTCGATACGAAGGGCACGGTGCGCGAGGCACGTGGGTTTGCTTCCAGCACGTAGAGGACGTCACCGGCGAGCGCGTACTGCACGTTCAGCAGGCCGCGAACGCCTACCCCCTTGGCGATCGCCAGCGTCGAGGTACGAATCCGCTCGATCTCACCGGCACCCAGGGTGATCGGCGGCAGTGCGCATGCCGAGTCACCGGAGTGAATTCCGGCTTCCTCGATGTGCTCCATGACTCCGGCGAGGAACAGCTCGGTGCCGTCGTAGAGCGCGTCGACATCGATCTCGATTGCGTCATCAAGGAAACGATCGACGAGAACGGGGTGCTCGGCTGTGACGTCGGTGGCGCGAGTGAGGTAGTCGGCCAGCATGGTGTCGTCGTAGACGATCTCCATGCCGCGACCGCCGAGCACGTAACTCGGACGCACCAGGACCGGGTAGCCCACCTCGGCCGCGATGGCCTGCGCCTCGGGGAACGAGAAGGCCGTGCCGTGACGAGGGGCAGGCAGACCTGCCTCGGCAAGGACCCGGCCGAAGGCACCGCGTTCCTCGGCCAGGTGAATGGACTCGGGACTCGTGCCGATGATCGGGACTCCCGCATCCTTGAGCGCCTGGGCCAGGCCGAGTGGAGTCTGTCCGCCGAGCTGGACGATCACGCCGAACAGTCGACCGGCACCGGATTCCGCGTGCACGATCTCGAGAACATCCTCGAGCGTAAGCGGCTCGAAGTATAGGCGATCGGATGTGTCGTAGTCAGTCGAGACCGTCTCAGGGTTGCAGTTGACCATGATGGTCTCGTAGCCGGCATCGCGCAGCGTGAGCGCGGCATGCACGCACGAGTAGTCGAACTCGATTCCCTGGCCGATGCGGTTCGGCCCGGATCCCAGGATGATCACCTTGTCGCGATCGGTGGGAGCGACCTCGGTCTCCTCGTCGTAGGACGAGTAGTGGTACGGAGTCTGCGCAGCGAACTCTGCTGCGCATGTGTCAACCGTCTTGTAGACCGGGCGAACGCCCAACGCATGACGCAGCTCGCGTACCTCGGCTTCGGTCAGCCCGCGCAGCTGAGCGAGCTGACGGTCGGAGAACCCGTGACGCTTGGCATGACGGATGATGTCGGCACTGAGGCTGTCAGCGCTCTTGACCTCCACGGCTACCTCGTTGATCAGGCATATCTGATCGAGGAACCACGGATCGATCTTGGTCGCCTCGTGCACCTGCTCGGCGGTGGCGCCATTGGCCAGCGCCTGCTGCACGAGCGAGAGCCGGCCGTCATGGGGCTTGCGCATGCGTGTCAGCAGGTCATCGAGGTCGACAGGGTCATCACTCCACCCGAATACTGCCTCCGGCTTCTCCAGCGAGCGCAGGGCCTTCTGCAAGGCCTCGGTGAAATTACGGCCGATGGCCATGGCCTCGCCGACGCTCTTCATCGTGGTGGTGAGAACCGGGTCAGCCTGCGGGAACTTCTCGAATGCGAAGCGCGGAACCTTGACCACGATGTAGTCCAGGGTCGGCTCGAAGGATGCCGGAGTCTGCTCGGTGATGTCGTTAGGAATCTCATCGAGGGTGTACCCAATGGCCAGGCGCGCGGCAATCTTGGCGATCGGGAAGCCGGTGGCCTTCGAGGCCAGGGCCGAGGATCGGGAGACGCGTGGATTCATCTCGATGACGATGAGGCGGCCATCAGCGGGGTTGATCGCGAATTGGATATTGCAGCCTCCGGTATCGACACCGACGGCACGAATGATGGCGATGCCCACGTCGCGCATGTGCTGGAACTCGCGATCGGTGAGCGTCAGCGAAGGAGCCACCGTGATCGAGTCACCCGTGTGCACTCCCATGGGGTCGAGATTCTCGATCGAGCAGACGACGACCACGTTGTCGTGGCGATCGCGCATCAGTTCGAGCTCGTATTCCTTCCAGCCGATGATCGACTCCTCGAGCAGCACCTCGGTGGTCGGGCTGGCCTGCAGGCCGGCACCGGCAATGCGTCGAAGGTCTGTCTCGTCATAGGCGATGCCCGAGCCTGCGCCGCCCATCGTGAAGGACGGGCGCACGACAACGGGGTACTTCAGGTCGTCAACAGCACCCAGGCAGTCGTCGAGGGAATGGCAGATCGCCGATCGGGCGCTCTCGGCACCGATATCGGCGACGATCTGACGGAAGATCTCCCGGTTCTCGCCGCGCTCGATCGCATCGACATCGGCACCGATCAACTCGACGTCGTACTTGGCCAGCACGCCGCTCTTGTGCAGCGCGATCGCCGCATTGAGAGCTGTCTGGCCGCCCAGGGTCGGCAGCAGTGCGTCGGGACGCTCCTTGGCGATGATCCGCTCGAGGAACTCCGGCGTGATGGGCTCGATGTAGGTGGCGTCGGAGAACTCGGGGTCGGTCATAATCGTTGCCGGATTTGAGTTCACGAGCACGACGCGAATGCCCTCGTCGCGGAGAACACGGCATGCCTGCGTTCCGGAATAATCAAACTCGCAGGCCTGGCCGATCACGATCGGCCCGGAGCCGATCACCATGACCGACTTGAGATCCTCACGCCTGGGCATGTGCGCCTGCTTCCATTGCCGTCACGAATTCGTCGAAGAGATAGGAGGCGTCATGCGGGCCTGCCGCCGCCTCCGGGTGGTACTGCACGCTGAAGGCAGGCCGATCCAGTAGGCGCAGGCCCTCGACGACGTCATCATTGAGGCACACATGACTCACCTCAGCCCGGCCATATGGCGTGTCGAAGGCTCCATCGCGTGGCGCGTCAACGGCGAAACCGTGATTGTGCGCCGTGACTTCGACCTTGCGCGTGCGCAGATCCATGACGGGCTGGTTGATACCGCGGTGCCCGTAGCGCAACTTGTAGGTACCTAGGCCGAGTGCACGCCCGAGGATCTGGTTGCCGAAGCAGATGCCGAACACCGGAATGCGTGCCTCGAGAACCGACTGCATGATCGAGATCGCATGCGTGGCAGTGGCGGGGTCACCCGGGCCGTTGGAGAAGAAGACACCATCAGGCGACAGAGCGGAGATCTGCTCGAATGTCGAGCTAGCGGGCAATACGTGCACCTCGATGCCCCGCTCTGCCATGCGGAACGGCGTCATCGACTTGATGCCGAGGTCGAGGGCCACCACGGTAAAGCGCTTCGCACCCTGCGCCTCGATGACATACGGGTCAGAAGTTGTCACCTCGTCGGTCAGACTTGCGCCCTGCATTCCGGGAGTTGCCTGAACCCGTGCGAGGAGCTCGGCATCCGTGACCTGGGCGTCACTTCCGCTGAACAGGCCCACGCGCATGCTTCCGCGCTCGCGAAGGTGGCGCGTGAGCGCACGAGTATCGATCTCGCACAGCCCGACAATGCCCTGATCGACGAGGTCGGATTCAAGATCAGAGTCCGCGCGCCAGTTCGAGGTCACTCGCGAGGGGTCGCGCACGACGTAACCCGCGACCCAAATGCGCGCGGATTCCGAATCCTCGTGATTCATGCCGGTGTTGCCGACATGCGGGGCAGTCATGATGACGACCTGACGGCGGTAGGAAGGATCAGTGAGTGTCTCCTGGTAACCACTCATGCCGGTCGAGAAGACCGCCTCACCGAACGCCGTGCCAATCGCCCCAAAGGAACGACCGCGCATAATGCGGCCGTCTTCGAGGACGAGTACGGCAGGAACACGGCTCATGGGTCCATTCTCCAGGTCACTCGATGCGGCCATCATGCGAGGGCTCCGTCCCGGATTGTGAGATTTCCGCCAAACAGGACGTGAACGACTGCACCTGGTAGTTCCATGCTTGCGTAAGGGGTATTCCGTGATTTCGAAGCCAGGTGTTCGGAGCTAATTACCCTGGTGGCAGCGGGATCGACCAGAGCGATGTTCGCGATGGAGCCCACGGCAAGCTCGTGCCCCTGCTCGCGCACTCGACCGATTCGGGCGGGTGCGACCGACATTCGGTCAGCGAGTCCGCGCCAGTCGAGCAGACCGGGCTCGATCATCGTCCTCACGGCAATACTGAACGCAGTCTCGAGTCCGAGCATCCCGAATGCCGCCGCCCCCCACTCGCAGTCCTTGTCCTCGTGCGGATGCGGGGCGTGGTCGGTGGCGATCGCATCGATGGTGCCATCGGCCAGGGCTGCGCGTAATGCCTCGACGTCCGCAGAGGTGCGAAGCGGAGGGTTCACCTTGTAAATGGGGTCGTAGGAGGCCACGAGATCCTCGGTGAGGATCAGGTGATGCGGACAGACCTCCGCGGTGACGTTGACTCCCCTGCCCTTGTCCCAGCGGATGACCTCGACAGAGCCGGCCGTCGAGACATGGCACACGTGCAGCCTGGAATCGACATGCTGGGCAAGAAGGACATCGCGCGCGATGATCGCCTCCTCCGCAACCGCGGGCCAGCCGGTGAGGCCGAGCTGGCCGGAGAGGATTCCCTCATTCATCTGGGCGTTCTCAGTCAGGCGAGGCTCCTGCGCATGCTGAGCAACGACGCCATCGAAAGCCTTGACGTATTCGAGGGCGCGGCGCATCAGCGCTGCATCGTGCACGCACTTACCGTCATCGCTGAAGACTCGCACCTGCGCCTCGGAGTTGGCCATTGCGCCGATCTCTGCCATGCGCTCGCCGGCTAGGCCGACGGTGACAGCCCCGACCGGTCGCACGTCAACGAGACCGGTGCGCTCACCGAGCCGCCAGACCTGCTCGACGACACCGGCGGTGTCAGCCACCGGCGATGTGTTGGCCATTGCATGCACGCAGGTGTAACCGCCGAGGGCAGCAGCCCGCGAACCGGATTCAACCGTCTCGGCATGCTCCCGACCGGGCTCGCGAAGGTGGGTGTGCAGGTCGACGAAGCCAG
>JBPCSY010000220.1:0-9383 GCA_051006695.1 Candidatus Nanopelagicales bacterium | reverse complement strand
ACGCTGACCCGTATCCGTTCTACGCTTACCTGCGGCGCGAGCGCCCGGTGGCCTATGTCCCGGCCGTGAATATGTGGATGGTCACCAGGGCCTCTGACGTCGAGTACGTCACCACCCACCCGGAGCACTTCACCGCGACCGTGGCGGACGGTCCGATCGACCGCTCCTTCGGCGGTCCGACCCTAATGACCCTCGACGGCGAGCCGCACCTCGAACTGCGCCGCAGCCTCGATGCGAAGTACAAGCCCCGTGTCGTCGCCGGCTACATCGATGATCTCGTCACGCCCATCGCTGAGGCCGCCCTCACCTCTCTGCTGGGCCGCGAGGCTCGCCGAGCTGACCTCATGCGCGACTACTTCGAGCCAATATCCGTACTGAGCCTTGGCGCAGTCCTCGGAGTCGGTCATCTCAGCGCCGACACCCTGCAGGAGTGGTTCCATGGCCTCGCCATGGGCGCGATCAACTTCGAGGGCGATCCGGAGAAGCAGCGCATCAATGACGAGACCGCAGCCTTGATCGATGCCGAACTACGGCCGTACATGACCCAGATTCAGCACCAGCCCGATGACTCGACGATTGCCTCGATGCTCACCAGTGGCTGCCCGGTGGGGCAACCGCGCACCATTGATCACGTGATGCCCTCGCTGAAGGTGATCCTGCTCGGCGGCATGCAGGAGCCAGGGCATAGCGCCGGCAGCACGATGTACGGGCTGCTCACGAATCCCGATCAGCTCGCCTGGGTGCGCGAGGATCCGAGTCGTTGGGACGACGCCGTGCATGAAGGCCTGCGCTGGGTCGCACCGATCGGTACGCAGACGCGTCAGGCGGTCACTGACATCGAGCTCGGGGGAGCGGTGATCCCGGCGGGATCCATGGTCGGTGCGCTCGTCTCGAGCGCCTGCCGCGATGAGTCGGTCTTCGAGAACCCCGATCACTTCGACGCACGTCGCCCGCGTGTTCCCAATGCAGCCTTCGGCTACGGGCCGCACTTCTGCGCCGGTCACGCCTTTGCGAGAGGGCAAGAGGCCATCGCCCTGCGTCTACTCGTCGAGGCCATGCCCGATCTACGTCTGGATGACCAGCACGAGGTCGAGTTCAGAGGCTGGGAGTTCCGGGCCCCCACCTCATTGCATGTGCGCTGGTAGACCCTGAGCATGAGAATGGCCCGGCAGGTGCCGGGCCATTCTCATTGGTCGCGCGTTATAGGTGGCCGCCATCCTTGGCGAGCTGCTCCGCATTGGTCTCGGGCATGCCCGGGTGGTGCAGGACTCCGCCATGGGCGCGGTTGATCTGGTCGGCATCCTCATACTCGTGCAGGGGAGCCTCAATGGCTGCTGCGTGGGCGGCGTGATGCTGGCCTTCCTCGATCTCTGCTGCACTCGGCAGGGCGACGTTCTCCGAGTAGAAGAATCCGCTGAGCTTGGCGCGCAGCTTCTTGACCTGGAAGTGCTTGTTGCGCACGCCGTCGGCATCGGTGGCCGGCGGCAGGGGCAGGGGAGTGATGTCGGTCTTGCCGGTGATCACAGCCAGTTCCTTGGCGTTGATCGGCTGATGGACCTCGATGAACTCGCCGTGCGGTAGGCGCAGGACGCGTCCTGACTCGTAGCCGTGCAGGAGCTTGTCTCGATCGCGACGCTGCAAGCCGAGGCAGATGCGCCGCGTGACGACGAACATGATCGGCGGAATCACGAAGAGTGCGATGCGCAGGGTCCAGGTGATCGCGTTGATCGAGAGTCCGAAGGTGATCGCGATGATGTCGTTCGCGCCGCCGACCCACAGGAGCAGGTAGAAGGTCAGCGACATGACGCCAATGCCCGTACGGGTCGGGGCGTTACGCGGACGGTCAAGGAGGTGGTGTTCCTTCTTGTCGCCGGTCACCCAGGCCTCGAGGAACGGGTAGAGCGCCAGGGCGGTGAAGATGATGCCCGGGATCACGACAGCCGGAATGAAGATATTCCAGGAGACCGTAAACCCGAAGAGCGTCGACTCCCAGTTCGGCATCGTGCGCAGGGCACCATCGAGCCAGCCGATGTACCAGTCAGGCTGCGAGCCGGAGCTCACCTGATCGGGTACGTAGGGCCCGAAGACCCAGATCGGGTTGATCGTGACGAGGCCGCCGATTAGGGCGATCACGCCGAACACCACGAAGAAGAATCCGCCGGCCTTGGCCATGTAGACGGGCATCAGCGGGTAGCCGACGACGTTGTCGTTGGTGCGGCCCGGGCCAGGGAACTGGGTGTGCTTCTGGGTCCAGACGAGCATCAAGTGGATCGTGACCAGGGCCAGGATCAGGCCCGGGATCAGCAGGATGTGCACGCCATAGAGGCGCGAGATGAAGTCGGTGCCGGGGAACTCTCCGTCGAAGAGCAAGAAGGCCATCCAGGTACCGATGACCGGGATCGACTGCATGATGCCGCGGGCGATCTGCAGGCCCGTGCCCGAGAGCAGGTCATCGGGGAGGGAGTAGCCGGAGAAGCCCGCACCCAAGCCCAGCGTGACGAGTGCGACGCCGATGATCCAGTTGAACTCGCGCGGCTTGCGGAATGCACCGGTGAAGAACACGCGGAACATATGCACGCTCATCGCGGCGATGAAGATCAGTGCGGCCCAGTGGTGCATCTGGCGAAGAAGCAGGCCGCCTCGCACGTCGAAGGAGATGTCGAGGGTCGAGGCGTAGGCCTCGGACATCTTGATGCCCTTGAGCGGCACATACGAGCCGTCGTAGAACACCTCGATCATGGAGGGCTTGAAGAACAGGGTCAGGAAGGTGCCTGAGAGCAGCACCACGACCAAGCTGTAGAGGGCGATCTCACCCAGCATGAATGACCAGTGGTCGGGGAAGACCTTGCCGAGGTTGCGGGCGAGGAACTTGTTGCTTCCCACGCGCTGGTCGACGTAGGTGGCGACGCCGCCGCCTACCTGCTCAACCGGACTTGTCGCGGTCATCCACGCTCCCAGAAACTCGGGCCGACGGGCTCGGCGAAGTCGGACATTGCTACGAGATAGCCTTCCTCATCCACGCCAATCGGCAACTGCGGCATGCGCCGTGCAGCCGGGCCGAAGATGACGTTGCCGGAGTCGGCAAGATCGAAGGTCGACTGGTGGCACGGGCAGAGCAGGTGATGCGTGCGCTGCTCGTACAGGGCGATCGGACAGCCCACGTGGGTGCAGATCTTGGAGAAGGCCAGGATGCCCTGGTAGTCCCAGCCGTCTCCCTGCTGTGAGCGGATGTCGGTGGGGTCCATGCGGACGACGAGAATCGCGGCCTTGCCACGTGCGTTGAGGTTGCCCTCGATCTCCTCGACCTCGGGGAGGTCCGCCGGGATAGCGGAGATGAGGCCGCCGACGGGGAGGTCTTCCGCCTTGACCGGCAGGTTGCTGCCGTCGACGATGATCCGCTCGCCCTTCTTCCAGAGCGTCTTGGAAAGGATCGCCTCAGGGCTCGGGCTGCCGGCGGGTGCTGTCCAGAGATCGCGCAGCATGATGACCAGCGGGATCGGGAACAGGGCCAGGGCGCCAATCAGCGTGCGGCGAATGATCGTGTACTGGGCGAAGCCCGACTCGGTCTTGCCGCGCTGGTAATTGGCCTCGGCCTCCTCGGTCGCTGCCTCGGGTGAGGCCATCTCGTGACGCTGGGCCACGACCTCGGTATCGGGCATGAGCTTCTTTGCCCACTGGATCGCGCCGGCACCGATCAGGAAGACACCCAGGCCCATGCACAGGCCCAGGGCGAAGTTGAGCGCGCCAACCTCGCCGAACATCGGGATGTAGACGATCGTCGTCTTGTCGATGAACAGGTAGGAGACGACGAAAGCAATCACGAGCAGGATCGAGAGTACGAACATGCTGGCGACCTGGCGCTCGGCACGGCGTGCCGCCTTGGGATCGGTGTCGGTCAGGCGGGGCTTGTGCTCGATATCCGCCACGGGGGAGTAGCCCAGCTTGGCCGGGACATTTCCGTGCGAGTCACTCTCGTGTGAACCCTGGGTGCTGTGGTCGCTCATCGTGCCTTGATTCCGATCCAGATGGCCACTCCGATGAGAGCGGCGAAGACGGCGGTCCAGAGGAAAACGGTCTCAGGAACCGGGCCCAGGCTGCCCAGGGCCAGGCCGCCCGGATTCGGGAGGGTCTGAAGCGTGGCGATGTACTTGGTGATCGCCTGCTTGTCCTCCTCGGGGATGGTGGCATCGCTGAAGACCGGCATGCTCTGCGGGCCGGTGATCATGGCCTCGTAGATGTCCTTGCTCTCAGCCTGCATCAGGCTGGGGGCGTACTTGCCCTGGGTCAGGGCGCCGCCCTGGCCTGCGGCCTGATGGCACTGCGCACAGTTGATGCGGAAGAGCTCGCCGCCCTCGGCAGCGTCGGCGTCCTCGTAGTCGAGCTGCTCGGCAGTCGGGATTGCGGGGCCGGGTGCGAGTGATGCGACGTACGCCGCCATCGCGGTGATCTGCTCGGGGGTGTACTGCGGCTCGCCGCGGGCCGGTGCCTGGGCGGCGGGTGCGGCCATCGGCATGCGGCCGGTGGAAACCTGGAAGTCGACTGCAGCGGCTCCGACGCCGACGAGGGTCGGGCCAGCGCCCGTGCCCTGCGACTGCATGCCGTGGCACGAGGAGCAGCCTTCGAGGTAGAGACGCTTGCCCTGCTCGACCTGGGTCTCGCTGCTTGCGACTGCGGCAGCCTCGGCGGGGCGGGCATTCGCGATGACCGCGTAGCCGGCACCGATGCCGATGAGCGCGATCAGCAGCATGGCAACGGCAGCCAGGGGGCTGCGCCGTCTTGCGGCCAGGAACTTCACCGTGGTCGTACCTTCCGTTTTATCGAGCAATTGCAACGCTTTTCGCGATGCGTTGAGGGTGGTGCCGTACTTACTTGAGAATGTAGATCATGAAGAAGAGCGCGATCCAGACAACGTCGACGAAGTGCCAGTAGTACGAGACCACGATGGCGCGCGTGGCTTCGTCGTGCGTGAAGCGCTTTGCCACATAGGTAGTAGCGAGGACGAACAGGAAGGCGATGAGTCCGCCGACCACGTGCATGCCGTGGAAGCCGGTGGTCAGGTAGAAGGCGGAGCCGTAGGCATTCGACGAGAGCGTGAGGCCCTCGCGCACCAGCTCGGTGTACTCGGTGACCTGGCCGCCGATGAAGAAGGCGCCCATGAGAAAGGTGATGATGAACCAACGACGCAGACCCTTGACGTCACCGCGCTCGGCTGCGAACACGCCGAGCTGGCAGGTAACGGAGGAGAGCACCAGGATCGTGGTGTTCACGCTTGCGAACGGGATGTTGAGCAGCTTCGTCTCTTCGGCCCAGAGCTCAGGGTTCACCGCCCGCAGGGTGAAGTACATCGCGAAGAGCGCCGCGAAGAACATGAGCTCACTCGACAGCCACACGATGGTGCCGATCGAGACCATGTTGGGTCGGTTTGCCGGTGCGTGCGCGTACGCCGCTGGAACTGAGGTTGCTGTCGCCACGGGGGGAGTCTGGCAGATCGCCGCACAGGTTGCCTCCTGACCCCCCGTGAAATGGCCAGGAGAAAATGTCGCCTTTGTCACCTCACAGCCACGGGGTCGGCGTCACGAGGTGCCCCCTCACGGATAGAGTTCGGTCCGTGAGTGAGAATTCCGCCCCCGCCCGCCCGCTCAGGGTGCTCGTCTACAGCGATGACCGCACCGTGCGCCAGCAGGTCTACCTGGCCCTGGGCCCCCGCCCGAGTGCCGACCTTCCGGCCATTGATTACACCGAGTGCGCGACCGAGCCCGCCGTGATCTCGGCGGTCGATAAGGGCGGATTCGACCTGCTGATCCTCGATGGTGAGGCTGCGCCGGCCGGTGGCCTGGGTATCGCCCGCCAACTCAAGGACGAGATCTACCAGTGCCCGCCGATCCTCGTGCTCGTCGGGCGCCCTCAGGATGCCTGGCTGGCCACCTGGTCGCGCGCTGATGCGGCCGTAGCTCACCCCATCAACGGCATTGCCCTCGCGGGTGAGGTCGTTCGACTCCTGGCCGCTCGCCAGGCTGTCGCTACCGTCTAGCGCCGGTCGCCTTCCCCGTGTCTGCCTCGGCATCGTCGCCCACCTGGGCCTCGGTCCTGCGCACCCTGAGTTCGCGCACCGACCTCGACCAGTCCAGCGTCACCTGGGCCATGGAGCAGATTCTCGACGGCGTGGCCACCCCTGCCCAGATCGGTGCCTTCGCCATGGGCCTGCGGGCCAAGGGCGAGACTCCGGACGAGATCAGTGCCCTGGTCAGCGTCATGCTCGAGCATTGCGACTGGGTGCCGCTGCCTGCGGATCTCATTCGCCTCGATGTGGTGGGCACCGGTGGTGACCTCTCGCATTCGGTGAATATCTCGACGATGGCAGCCCTGGTGGCCTCCGCGGTCGGGGCACCCATTGCCAAGCACGGCAACCGCGCGGCCTCGTCTTCCACGGGCACCGCTGATGTACTCGCCGAGCTCGGCGTGGTGATTGACCTCAGCCCCGAGCAGGTCGCGGCCTGCGTCAATGGCGTGGGCATTGGCTTCTGCTTCGCCCCGCGCCATCACCCCGCATTGCGCCATGCGGCGCCCGTGCGCAAGGAAGTTGCCTTCCCGACCTTCTTCAACATCCTTGGCCCGCTCGCGAATCCGGCCGGTGCGCAGGCTGCGCTGATCGGCTGCGCGGATCCGACCCTTGCCCCGGCGCTGGCGAAGACACTTGCCCTGCGCGGAGTGCGCGGTGTCGTCGTGCGCGGTGATGACGGACTCGACGAGATCTCGACTGCGACGACCACCACTGTGTGGGATGCCCGCACATCGGAAGTGAAGATCCTGAGCATTGATCCCGCGGACTGGGGAATCGCGCGCGTGGATCAGCAGCTGCTCTCAGGTGGCATGCCCGAGCGCAACGCAGAGCTTTTGCTCAAGACCTTCCGCGGTGTCGAGTCCACTGACCCTGATGCAGAGCGCGTGCGCGCGATTCGGGATTCGGTCACTCTCAATGCCGCGGCGGCGCTCACCGCGTACGACGCCGCCATGGGCAAGCCTGTCGAGGATCTCGTCGCGGCCATCGCCGCACGCATTCCGGTCGCCCGCGAGGCGCTGGAATCTGGTGCGGCCCTGGGTGTGCTCGAGCGCTGGATCTCGCTGACGCAGCAGCTCACTGCAGCTTAACTCGCAGCGCCGATTCGACTTACGGACGACGATGGAAGCGGGCCGGCTGGCCTGGAATAGCGCGACATCCACGCGAAGTCTGCATCGTGCAGTGAGCTGCGCTGCATGCGCTTGTGCACGCTCAGGAGGTGCGCTGCTGAATCGCCGCCGCAGTTCATCGGGATGGACATCTCGCCACTGACGCGCACCAGGCGCGTGCCCTCGGACTCGAGCCAGCTCAGCAACTCCGTCGCCTCTTCGATCAGGCCGACGGGCACGGGAGTTGCGGGACGCTCGAAAACTGAAGCCGCATCGGAGAGGATCTCGACGGAGGGTCGCGGATCGACTCCGGGCTCGACGGTGATCGCGCCTGCGAGGGAACCGTAGCGAATGCAGTGAATCTCCCAGCCGCGATCGTCGGTCGGTCGTGCAGCAATGATCTCGGCATTGGTGGCGAGCATGCGCAATGCATGAGTGCGCATACTCATGCGGCTGAATGTGGCCAGGTAATCGCGCCACGTGGCCGCATCCTCGAAACGGGTCTCGGCTGAGAGCTCGCTCATGCGTTGCTCGACGGCGCTCACGACAGCCCGCGCATCACCGTTGAACACCTTGCGCACCTGCTCGATAGTTCGCGCGTAGTCGTCGTGACCGCCATCCTTCATGCATGGTGCCGCGCAGCTTCCGAGTTCGTGACGAATGCAGCCGGCATTCACCGAACGCGGTGTGCGCGCGAGCTTCGGCGTGCATGTGCGGATCGGGAAGGCGCACATGATCGCCTCGATTGCCGACTGAGCGCCGGAGCGAGAGTTGAATGGCCCGAGATACATCGCGCCGTCGTTCATGTCGTCCGCGAGAGTGCTCACGATCGACAGGCGCGGTGCGGCCTCGGCCGTGAGCTTCACCCACGGCTTCGCATCGGCCCTGCGCGATGCTCGGTTGTAGCGCGGCTGCTGCTCATTGATCAGGCGAAGTTCGCGAATGCGCGCTTCCAGTGGGGTGGCGCAGACAATCGGGGTAACGGACACCGCGATGCCGATCATCTCGCTCATGCGTCGGCGTTGTTCGGATGAAGTGAAGTAACTGCGCACGCGCGTGCGGATATTGCGCGAGGTGCCGACGTAGAGCGCCTTGCCCTCGGGATCATTGAAGACATAGACACCGGGCTTCGCGGGCAGGCCGTCGGCGAGATGGCGTTTCGTGCGCTGTGCCGTGCTGACTCGACCTGCGAGTGCCTGGAGGTCCTCGACTGAGTACACGCCCAGATTTCCCGCACGCTCGATGAGCCGGTGCAGGACATCGGCCGTGGCGCGCGCATCGTCGAAGGCGCGGTGCGTGGGGGAGACCGTGGTGCGGAAGTACGCGGCCAGGGTTGCCAGCTTGCAGTTGCGCACCTCATCGCGGTGCAGGATCACGCGAGCCAGACGAGCGGTGTCGAGCACACGATTACCGCGCCACGGTTGCTCGTGGATCGCACAGGCTCCCTTGAGGAAGCCAATGTCGTAGGGCGCGTTGTGCGCGACGAGGATCGCGTCGCCGGCGAACTCCAGGAATGCGGGCAGGGCAGTTCCGAGACGCGGCGCGGAGGCGACTGTCGCATCGGTAATGCCGGTAAGCGAGGCAATGAAGGGCGGGATCGGAACACCCGGATTCACCAGGGTCGAGAACTCGCCGATCACCTCGCCGCCCTGCACTTTCACGGCACCGATCTCGGTGATGCCGGCCTCGGCTGGGGCGCCGCCGGTAGTCTCGAGGTCGACGACGACGAACACGGCCTCGGCCAGTGAGGTACCCGCATCAGCGATGCTCAACTGGAGGGGCGTGTCATCGATCACGCGGTGCACGCTACGTCACGGGGCGGACATCGGCTCACGGCACGACCGATAGGCTTCGGGGGTGTCCGTGACCCTGCCTGATGCCAAGAGTCGCCTGCGCTGCGCGCACTGCGGCAACCTCACCCGATTCGACATCGTGCGGTCCTCGCGCGTACGCGAGTTCTGGCACCTCGACATGGCAGGTGAGTCCTCGGTCGACGAGACCGAGATCCTCAGCGAGACCATCGAGTCGATCACCTGCCGCTGGTGCGGCTCGGCTGATCGCATCGAGATCGTGGCCCGGCCGGAGTTCGGCGGGCCGACTCAGGAAGCCGCTGGAGACGGCGGTCCCTGACCGACGTGGGGGTGAGCTCGTAGACGGCGGTCCCTGACCGACGTGGGGGTGAGCTCATAGACGGCGGTCCCTGACCGACGTGGGGG
>JBPCSY010000219.1:0-7497 GCA_051006695.1 Candidatus Nanopelagicales bacterium | reverse complement strand
CCTCATGGAGGTCCTGCGTCCGAAGGTGCCCGTCCAGCGCATGGTGTTCAACGAGATCACCCCCGAGGCCATTCGCGCCGCGGTCAACAACCCGCGCGATCTCGACATGCAGCTCGTCGACGCGCAGGAGACCCGTCGCATCGTCGACCGTCTCTACGGTTACCCCGTCTCCGAGGTGCTGTGGAAGAAGATCGGTCGCGAGGCCCGTTCGGCCGGACGCGTGCAGTCGGTTGCCGTGCGACTCGTCGTCGACCGCGAGCGCGAGCGCATCGCCTTCCGCAGCGGCAACTACTGGGACATCCTCGCCGAGTTCGCGCCCGGCAACTTCGATGCCAAGCTCAGCTCGGTCGACGGCGTCCGCGTGGCCACGGGCAAGGACTTCGACGAGCAGGGCAAGCTCAAGGGCGGCAACGTGGTGCTGCTCAACGAGCTCGCGGCCAATGAGCTCGCCAATCACCTCATCGGCTCCGACTTCACCGTGCGCTCGGTCGTGCAGAAGCCGGGCACGCGTCGTCCGTCGGCACCGTTCATGACCTCGACCCTCCAGCAGGAGGCGTCCAAGCGCCTGCGCTGGGGATCCCAGCGCACGATGCGCGTGGCGCAGTCGCTGTACGAGAACGGCTACATCACGTACATGCGTACCGACTCGACCACCCTGTCGGATCAAGCCCTCAACGCGGCGCGCAACCAGGCCCGCGAGCTCTACGGCCCCGAGTACGTCTCCGAGGTTCCCCGCCGCTACGACCGCAAGGTCAAGAACGCGCAGGAGGCTCACGAGGCCATCCGTCCGTCAGGCGATGTCTTCCGCACCCCCGGCGAGGTGTCGAAGGAGCTGCACGGCGATGAGTTCGCGCTCTACGAGCTGATCTGGAAGCGCACCGTGGCCTCGCAGATGGTCGACGCCAAGATCGCGACCACCACGGTCAAGATCGGCGCAGTGGCCACCAATGGCAAGGACGCCGAGTTCAGTGCCTCCGGCACGGTCATCGTGTTCCCCGGCTTCCTCGCCGCACTGAAGGACATCACCGAGGAGAGCCTCGACGATGACGAGCGCGAGCGCGAGCTGCCGAACATGTCCGAGGGCCAGACCCTTCACGCGAACTCGCTGAATCCCGCGAGTCACAACACGACCCCGCCGGCTCGCTTCACGGAGGCCTCGCTCGTCGCGCGCCTCGAGGAGCTCGGCATCGGACGTCCGTCGACGTACGCATCCATCATGTCGACGATCGTTGATCGCGGCTACGTCTGGAAGAAGGGCTCCGCGCTCGTTCCCAGCTTCACGGCCTTCTCGGTGATCCGCCTGCTCGAGGAGCACTTCACCTCGCTCATCGACTACCAGTTCACCGCGAACATGGAGGAGGTCCTCGACCTCATCGCCGCCGGCGAGACCGATCGCGTCAAGCAGCTCGAGGCCTTCTGGCGCGGTGGCGAGAGCGTCAACGGCCAGTTCACCGGGATCAAGGCACTGACCGAGGAACTAGGCGCCATCGATGCGCGAGAGATTGCCATCACCCCAATCGACGGCACCGATGCTTACCTGCGCGTCGGTCGCTACGGCGCTTACGTCGAGCGTGGCGAGGAGCGGGCGAACATTCCCGTCGGCACCGCACCTGATGAGCTCACCGCGCAGCTGGCCGAAGAGCTCCTCGCCATGCCGTCAGGTGATCGCCTGCTCGGCACTGACCCTGACACCGGCCTGGAGATCATGTCGAAGTCCGGTCGTTACGGGCCGTACGTCACCGAAGTGCTGCCGGAGGGCTCGCCCAAGTCAGCCAAGCCGCGCACCGCATCACTGTTCAGTGACATGAACCTCGGCGAGATCACCATCGACGATGCACTGAAGTTGCTGAGCCTTCCGCGCGTGGTCGGCACCGACCCGGCTGACGGCGTCGAGATCACGTCGCAGAACGGCCGCTATGGCCCGTACCTGATGAAGGGCACCGACTCGCGCTCACTCACCAGTGAGGACGAGATCTTCACTGTTGATCTTGCCAAGGCCCTCGAGCTGTTTGCCCAGCCGAAGGTGCGCGGTCGCGGTGCGGCCAAGGCCCCGCTGCGCGAGGTCGGTAATGATCCGACAAGCGGCAAGCCGATCGTGGTGAAGGAAGGCCGCTTCGGCCCGTACGTCACCGACGGCGAAACCAACGCCTCGCTGCGTGTTGCAGATGACCCGATGACAGTCAGCGTCGAGCGCGCCAGTGATCTGCTCTCTGAGCGTCGTTCGAAGGAAGCCCTCGAGGGCAAGCCGGCGAAGAAGACCGCGAAGCGTGCGGTGAAGAAGGCGGTCAAGAAGGCGCCGGCCAAGACCACGACACGCGTGGTGAAGGCGACCAAGAAGACCGCAGCGAAGAAGGCAGCCAAGAAGTCCGCGGCTGCGGCGAAGTAGTGCCGTGACCGGTTACTTCATCGCCTTCGAGGGCGGCGAGGGCGCGGGCAAGTCCACCCAGGAAGCCCTGCTCGCCGCTCATCTCGCCGAGAGCGGTCATGCCATCGTGCGCACGCGCGAGCCCGGGGGCACCCCGGCGAGTGAGGCGATTCGATCGGTGGTGCTGAGCCCGGAGTTCACGGGTCTCGACTCACGCGCCGAGGCGTTGCTCTTCGCGGCGGCTCGAGGCGAGCATGTCGCTCGCGTCATCCGCCCCGCACTCGAGCGCGGCGATGTCGTCGTCTGCGATCGCTACATCGACTCCTCGGTCGCGTATCAAGGTGTCGGGCGAGATCTCGGCATCGAGACCATCCGTGATCTCAGTATCTGGGCCACGCAGGATTGCGTTCCCGATCTCACCATCGTGCTCGATGTCGATCCGGCGCTCGGGCTCTCGCGTGTGGCGGATCCAGATCGCATGGAGGCCGAGCCCATTGAGTTCCATCGAAGCGTGCGTCAGGGATTCCTGACCCTCGCCTCGCTGGACCCGGGTCGCTACCTTGTCGTCGACGCTCGCCAGACCATCGGCGAGATCGCTGCCGAGATCCGCGTGCGAGTCGATGCAGACCTCGGAGCGCGAGCGTGAGCATCTGGGCATCACTGGTCGGCCAGGATGCCGTGGTCGAGCAATTGAGCCGTGCGGCCGCGGATGCGCAGCTCGTACTGCGCGGCGAGAACGGTCCGGCCATGACTCACGCCTGGCTGTTCACCGGTCCGCCCGGTTCCGGTCGCTCCACCGCCGCCACCTGCTTCGCTGCGGCGCTCGTCTGTGCCGAGGGTGGATGCGGCTTCTGCCAGGCCTGCCGAACTGCGCCGCTCAATGGTCACGCGGATGTGGACGTCGTCAGCACCTCCGAGCTCACGTATGGCGTCGATGATGCACGTGAGCTCGTGCGCGCATCGTCCATGTCCCCGGTCAATGCGCCGTGGCACGTGATCGTGATCGAGGATGCTGATCGACTGACAGAGCGCGCGGTCAACGTCCTTCTCAAGGCACTTGAGGAGCCGCCGCCGCACACGGTGTGGATCCTGTGTGCCCCGAGTGTCGAGGATGTCCTGCCCACGATTGTCTCGCGCACGCGGCACGTGAACCTGGCGACTCCGAGCACGGCTTCCGTGACTCAACTGCTCATCGACGCATACGGAGTCGACACGGCGATGGCCTCTTTCGCGGCTCGTGCGTCCCAGGGCCATATCGGCCGTGCGCGTGCACTCGCGAGGGATGAGCATGCGCGGATGCGTCGACAGGAAGTGCTCCGCATCCCGCTGAGCCTGCACGACATCCCCGGCTGCTTCGCCTCGGCGAGCAATCTGCTCGGGGCGGCAACGGAGGACGCCAAGGCCATCACCGAACCGCTTGATGCCGCCGAGCAGGCCAGGCTGGAAACCACCTACGGCGCAGGTGCCGAGGGCGTGACCAAGGTCAAGATGGACAGGCTGATGAAGTCCGCGCAGAAGGAGCTCACTGACTCCCAGAAGAAGCGCGCGACCCGCACGGTGCGCGACCAGCTCGATCGCGCCCTGGTCGACCTCCTTGGTCTCTACCGCGATGTGCTGATGATCCAGGTCGACTCGCCGGTGACCTTGATCAATGACGAGATGCGTCCGCAGCTCAGTGGCCTGGCGGCGTCGAGCACGGCAAATGACACCGGCCGCCGACTCGATGCCATCGAGCACACTCGTGCGCAGATACGCGCGAATGTCGCACCGCTCTCGGCACTCGAGTCCTTGATGGTCGAGTTGAAGGATCCCTGGATCCGCACCGCCTCCGCCTAACACATAGCCAATCGCGAATTCTCGTGTCATAGTCTTTTTCTATGAGCACTCCATCGCCGACAGTTGCGCAGTTGCGCGCCTTCGTCGCGATTGCTCAGACCCTTCACTTCGGCGAGGCCGCGGTCATCGTCGGTGTCTCGCAGCCCACGCTGAGCCAGGCGCTGGCGTCCCTGGAGTCGAATCTCCAGGTGCAGCTTGTCGAGCGCAATGCCCGCCAGGTTCTTCTGACCCCCGCCGGCGAGAGCCTGCTGCCGCTCGCACGTCGGGCCGTCGAGGCCGTCGATGCGGTGGCCGAAGCGGCGATCCCGGCACGCTGGCTCAGCGGGCGCCTACGCATCGGCATCATCCCGACTATCGCCCCGTACCTGCTTCCCGCCGTGCTGCGCACGTTGCGCAAGGAAGCACCTGACCTGCAGCCCGAGGTGCACGAGGATCAGACGGCGCGACTCGTGGAAGCGTTGCGTCATGGTGATATCGACGTCGCCCTTCTTGCGCTGCCGACAGGTGAGCCGAATCTTGTCGAGATCCCGGTGTACGACGAGGACTTCGTGCTCGCTGTCGCGGCGGATGACCCGCTGGCTGATGCCGAGGGTGTTGATCTGGCACGCCTGACCAACATGCGCCTGCTACTTCTCGACGAGGGGCACTGCCTGCGTGACCAGGCGCTCGACGTGTGCATGCAGGCAGGCCTTGCAGATGCCGGCTCTGATCCGGCCCGTGCATCGTCACTGGGAACCATCGTTCAGCTCGTCTCCGCAGGTCATGGAGCGACTCTGCTGCCGGAGACAGCGGTGCGAGTCGAAGCGCGTGGTGCGGCGCTGGGAATCGCGCGGTTCACTTCGCCCGCGCCCGGCCGCCGGGTCGGGCTCGTGTTCCGCAATACGAGTTCGCGACTCGAGGAGTACCAGGATCTGGCGGAGATCCTGCGTCGTGCGGTCGACAAGGCGAAGCTTCCTGCTCGCACGGTCGGGGGCCTCTGATGCGGCGGCTGTCGGCATTCGCAGGATTACTCCTGTCAGCACTGGTGATCGGCGGCTGCTCGAACTCAACCGTGGTCGCCCCCATACTCCCTTCGGTAATGCCGAGTGCTCCGACGGGGCTCGAGACTTTTTACTCGCAGCCGGCTACCTGGAGAAATTGCGGTAACGCCGACTGCATGCTGGTGAAGGTGCCGCTCGACTACTCGAATCCGACGGGCACGACAGTCGAATTGAATGTCTCTCGCGTGAGCTCGGGAGATGGCGACCTCGGCTCGCTCTTCGTGAATCCTGGGGGGCCGGGCGGAAGTGCATTCGAGTACGCGAAATTCGCCGAAGGCGTCGTCAGCGCCGAGGTACTCCAGCATTACGACCTCATCGGCGTTGACCCTCGCGGCGTATCCCATAGCTCGCCCCTCGAATGCCTCACCGACGTGCAGAAGGACGAGCTTGTCGCCACTGACTCGACACCGGACACTCCGCGGGAAGTTGCAGAGATTGAGGCAGTGAGCGCGAGCCTGCGTGATAGTTGTGCCGCGTCGGAGTCACCACTGTTCGGCCGCATGGGAACGGTGGATGCCGCGCGCGATCTCGATATCGTGCGTGCCGTCGTGGGCGATCCCGCCTTCAACTTCCTGGGCAAGTCCTATGGCACCTACCTCGGTGCGGTGTACGCCGAGCTGTTTCCCGTGAATGTCGGCCGCATGGTTCTTGACGGAGTGCTGCCTGCGAGCACTGATCTCGTCGAGACGACACGGGTGCAGGCGATCGCACTCGAACAAGAACTCCGCAGTTTCGCACACGCGTGCAGTGAGTCCGATGGGTGTCCATGGCGGGGGAGTGCCGACGAGATCGTGACCGGGATACAGCAATGGTTTGCCGATCTTGATGCGAAGCCTCTCGTCGCCACTGACGGTCGCGAACTCACTCAGGCCCTTGCGCAGTCAGCAGTCGTCTCCTACCTCTACTTCCCGCCAGGTGACTACGAGGCTTTGATACCCGCGCTCTCGACGGCCGTGACGAAGTCTCAGCCGGATGACCTGCTCAAGCTCTGGGATCAGCGCTCCAATCGCGATGCCCAGGGTCACTACACGAGCAATGCTCTCGAGTCCTTCTACGCGGTGACCTGCATTGACCGTCCATTTATTGGCAGTACCGCTGATGTGACTGCTCTTGCGCAGGAGTGGTCTGCCCAGGCGCCGAGCTTCGGCCCGTCATTGGCCTGGGGACTCCTGGGTTGCGCAGGCTGGCCGGTGGCCGAGGGACCCTCCGTACCAGTCACTGAGGTGAGCGCCCCAGGCTCTGCGCCGATCCTGGTGGTCGGCACCACGAATGATCCGGCCACTCCGTACGCCTGGGCCGAGCAGGTGGCCGGTGAGCTTTCTCATGCGGGCCTGCTCGCCTGGGACGCCCACCAGCACACGGCCTACAGCCGCGGCTCGTCGTGCATCGACGAGAACGTCGACGCCTACCTCTTAACAGGAAAGTTGCCGGTTCAACAAAGGTGCTAGGGTTCGAGAACTAAACACCGTTCACATCTGGAGCCCCTGTGTCTGACGCCACCGCGCCCTCGACTGCCTCGGCAGTCATCCCCGACCCGAAGCGCTGGGGGGCGCTCGTCGTCATCGCCATCGCCCAGCTGATGGTCGTGCTCGATGCCTCGATCGTGAATATCGCTCTGCCCTCGATGCAGGTCGACCTCGGTATCTCCGATGCCGATCGTCAATGGGTCATCACGGCTTACACCCTCGCCTTCGGCGGCCTGCTGCTTCTCGGTGGCCGCATCGCCGACTACGCGGGCCGCAAGAAGATGTTCATCATCGGCCTGATCGGCTTCGCATTCGCGTCTTTCCTCGGTGGCCTGGCCCAGACTTCCGGCACCTTGTTCGCGGCCCGCGCTCTGCAGGGCGTGTTCGCCGCGATCCTCGCCCCGGCAGCACTGAGCCTGATCTCGGTGACCTTCACTGACTCGAAGGAGCGCGCCAAGGCCTTCGGTGTCTACGGTGCGCTCTCCGGCGGCGGTGCGGCAATCGGCCTCGTTCTCGGTGGCATCCTCACTGAATACGCCAACTGGCATTGGACGCTTCTCGTCAACGTGCCGATCGCGATCATCGCGGTGATCCTCGCGATTCCGTTCGTCCGCGAGTCTCGGGCGACCGGCGACACTAAATACGACATCCCTGGCGCGATCACCGCAACCCTGGGTCTTGTCTCCCTCGTCTACGGCATCACCAAGGCCGAGTCCGAGGGCTGGAATGGCACCCAGACGATTCTTTTCATGGGTGCCGGCCTGGTACTGCTGGCGATCTTCCTCATCAT
>JBPCSY010000218.1:0-4877 GCA_051006695.1 Candidatus Nanopelagicales bacterium | reverse complement strand
CGGCCACGGCGACGACGAGTGCGAGAAGAGCCGCCCCAGCATGCGCTGACCGCGCACCGATCGCCAGGCCGGTGCCGACGATGACCGGGGCGAAGGCGGCAGGGAGGGTGCGCGGTCGGGATCCGGCGATCCATTGAGAGGCGGTGGCCATCAGGAAGTCTCCCGAGCGAGTGCAATGAGTGCCTGCCGGTCAGTCTTGCCACCGGGAAGCGTGGGCAGGCTGTCGATCGTAGTGATCACGTGCGGCCGCGCCGCGGAGCCGAGCTGCTCGGAGACCAGACTGCGCAGTGATTCCGTGTCGATATTCGTTCCGCAGATGAACCCGATGAGTCGGCTGCCACGCTCGGGGTCGTCAAGCGGGACGACTGCGCAGTCATGCACGCTCGAATCGGTGCGCAGGATTTCCTCGACGGCTGCGACAGAGACATTCACGCCGTTCACCGTGACGATGTCATCGGTGCGACCGATGATGCGAAGAGTTCCGTCCACGATCTCACCGCGATCACTGGTGAGGAATCCGTCCTGAGTGAAGTGGGCGGCGGTGAGTGCGGGCTGGTTCCGGTAGCCCAGGGCGATGCTGGGCCCGCCAAGGGTGACGCGTGAACTGTCGTCAATGGTCATGGTTACCCCACTTAGCGGAAGTCCGTCGTACACGCAGCCCCCGGACGTCTCTGTCATGCCGTAGGTGGAGGTGAGGGAGATGCCATGTGCGCAGGCAGCAGCGCGAATCGCGGCATCAAGTCCGGCGCCGCCGACGAGGATCGTGGCGCAGGCGAGAAGTGACTCGACTCCCTGTGATTCCACGAGGAGTCGACGCACCTGGGCCGGGACGAGGGATGTGCGCACGGGCAGGCCATGCGCTGCGGCGCGGGCAACTGCGGCCGCGAAGGCGGCGGGAGCGAACGGTCGTGCACCGCCGAGACTGTCGACGCCCACGTACGAGGAACCCGAGGCGAGGGCGCGGGTGAGCACATTGAGTCCGCCTGCTGATGTCAGCGGGATCGCCGCTACCCAGGTCGAGGGCTCGTCACGCCAGGGATGCAGTGCCGTGAGGCCCTCGGCGGACAGCAGGACTCCCTTGGGGCTTCCGGTCGATCCCGAAGTCGGCAGCACCACTGCGGTCCGGTCGTCCTCAAGGGGTTCTCCCGGTGCAGTAGCGCGCAGCAGTGATCGCACATAAGCATCGGAGACAGTCGCGCTGACCACTGGAATGGGCGCGATCGCGGGGCCGGTGCCCTCGAGGGCCGCGCGAAGCGGCCCGGCGAGCGCGTCGAGTCCGGCCGGCCCCGAGGGAACTGGAATGCGCACCAGCGGGTCAGTAGCCATCGCGCCGAGCCTAGGAGGTGACGGTAACCTCGGCATCATGGATACCCGTACTCGTTATGTCCTGCCGCCCGTTGCTCCGGAAGGCTCGCCTGCGCTGACCAATCCCGCGCATTCGTCCTCCACTCCGGCCTGCGAGTGGCGCACTGCGGAGAAGTACGGGGATATTCGCTACGAGCTCTCCACGGGTGATGCCGAGGGCATCGCGAAGATCACCATCTGCCGCCCGGAGAAGCGCAATGCCTTCCGCCCGCAGACCCTCTTCGAATTGCAGGACGCCCTCAACAAGGCCCGCGATGACGATTCCGTGGGTGTCATCATTCTCACCGGCGAGGGCGATCTTGCGTTCTGCTCCGGCGGCGACCAGATGATCCGCGGCGATGACGGCTACATCGGCAGTGATCACGTGGCGCAGAAGGGCATCGGTCGACTCAACGTCCTCGATCTCCAGATCCAGATCCGCCGCACGCCCAAGCCGGTCGTCGCGATGATTGCCGGCTACGCCGTCGGCGGCGGTCACGTGCTGCACGTGGTGTGCGACCTGTCGATCGCCGCTGACAATGCGCGCTTTCAGCAGACCGGCCCGATGGTCGGCTCATTCGACGGCGGTTACGGTTCAGGCCTGCTCGCGCGCACGATCGGCATGAAGCGCTCGCGTGAGATCTGGTACTTGTGCCGCCAGTACGGCGCCGAGCAGGCCTATGACTGGGGCCTGGTCAACTCGGTCGTGCCAATCGAGGATCTCGAGATCGAGACTGTCGACTGGGCCAAGCGCATGCTCGAGCTTTCGCCGATGGCACTGCGCATGCTCAAGGCCTCGCACAATGCAGCCGATGACGGTCTCGCCGGCATTCAGCAGCTCGCCGGTGATGCCACCTTGCTGTTCTACATGTCCGAAGAGGCCCAGCACGGTCGCGATTCCTACAAGAACAAGCAGCGTCCCGACTTCAGTCAGTTCCCCAAGCGCCCATGACCGACAGGCACCTGCAGCGGCTTCTCGATGCTGCCGTGCCCTTCTCGTTGCCCCTGCGCCGCACCTTTCGCGGCGTCGATTCGCGTGAGGGCATGCTCATCGAGGGCTCTGCGGGTTGGGGTGAGTTCGCGCCTTTCGCTGATTACTCACCTGCTGCCGCGGCGCGCTGGCTCGCCTCGGCAGTGGAGGCTGCATTCGAGGGATGGCCAGCTCCGGTGCGCGATGCGGTTGAGGTCAACGCGATCATCCCCGCTCTCGCGCCAGGGGAGTCCGAGCAGCTCGCGCGCGAGGCGGTTTCGCGCGGTTGCACCACGATCAAGGTCAAGGTTGGCGGGTCACCGGATCTCGACATCGCTCGCATTGGCATCGTGCGCGAGGTTCTCGATGCGGAATTCGGCGAAGGTGTCGGCCGAATTCGTCTTGATGCGAATGCGCAGTGGAGCCTGGATGAGGCAATCGCGATGCTCGAGCGCTGCGCTCGGTACGGCATCGAGTACGCCGAGCAGCCTTGCGCGTCACTCGACGACCTCGCCCTAGTGAGGCGCGAAACTGGCGTGCGTATCGCTGTCGACGAGGGCCTGCGCTCATCCGAGGATCCTGGCTCGCTGGATCTCTCGGACGCCGCGGATATCGCGATCATCAAGCCGGCCACCCTCGGGGGCGTGCGCGCGTCACTTGATCTCATCTCAGGCCTGGGAATGCCCGTGGTCGTCAGCGGCGCCATGGATTCGTCCGTCGGTCTCGGTACCGCCCTCGCACTTGCCGGCGCATTGCCCGAACTGACCTACGCCTCGGGGCTGGGCACGGGCGCCCTGCTTGCTGATGATCTCGTCGTCACGCCGATCGTGCCGATGGGCGGCGCACTCCGTGTCCTGCGCATCGAACCGGACGCCAATGCACTCGCGCGTGCCCGTGCGCGAATCATCGACACCTCACTCTGGCGACAGCGCCTCACCGTTGCCTGGAATGCAGGCGCGACCGATCGCATGCGCGATGCCCTCGGCATAGGCTGAGCGCGTGAATCCGTCGACAGCCCAGGCACGCGTCATCATCGATGAGCTGCTCCGCTGCGGGGTCTCCGACATCGTCGTCTCACCCGGTTCCCGTTCGGCCGCCCTGGCGATCGCGGCGGCCGAGGCCGAGCTCCGTCAGGAACTTCGCCTCCATGTGCGCATCGACGAGCGGTCCGCTGCCTATCTGGCGGTGGGGCTCGCCAAGGTCACCGGCGTTCCTGCCGCGGTCATCACGACGTCAGGCACTGCAGCGGTCAACCTGCATCCGGCTGTCGTCGAGGCCGATCTCTCCGGCATTCCGATGCTGCTCCTGACGGCCGATCGTCCGCCGGAGCTGCGCGATGTCGGCGCAAACCAGACCATCAAGCAGCCGGGTGTCTTCGGCGAGCATGCGCGCGCGGCCATTGACATGTCCGTGGCCCGTGAGGCAGTCGGCCAGGTGCGCTACTGGCGCTCGACAATCGCACGTGCGGTCGCGCTCGCCACTGATGCCGTGCGTCCCGGGCCGGTGCACGTGAATATTCCCTTTGCCGAGCCCCTGGTCGCCGATGCCGATGACCTCGAATGGATCGAACCTCTCGACGGACGCGAGGAGGGCCGCCCCTGGACAGCGGATGCGCGACTCATCGCGGGCATGAGCACCCCTCTCGATGACATACTCGAATCACTTATTGAGGGTGCCGAGATTCCGCCTCGCGGGCTGATCATCGTCGGCGATCACGACGGCGATGATGCTGTTGAACTCATCGATGATCTGGCCGACACCGCTGGCTGGCCGATTATCGGCGAGCCCACGGCAAATGTCGCCGGCTGCGACACCGTGCTCGCGCACGGAGCACTGCTCCTTGCTGATTCGTCCTTCTGCGATGAGCACGTCCCCGACATCATCATCACTGTCGGTCGGGTGGGGCTCAGTCGCGGACTCCTGCGGATGATTGCGCGCACGCCGCTGCACATCGCCGTCGATCAACAGCCATCGTGGAGCGATCCCATGCGAAGCGCTGATCTCGTCGTGACCTCAGTCCCGCTCCCGCCGGAGGACATGGAGATCGACGAAAGCTGGCTCTCCGAATGGCAGCGCGCTGACGTTCTTGCCGCAGCGGCGGTCGAGACTGCGCTCGCCGGTGATGGGGAAGTGCTCACCGGTGCGCACATCGCTCGCGTGATCGCCCCGATGGTTCCTGATGGCGGACTGCTCTTCAGCGGTCCGTCGTGGCCGATTCGACATCTCCTGAACTTCGCGTCCACCTCGGTACGCGATGCGATCGTGCTGGCGAATCGCGGCACGTCAGGAATTGACGGCGCAGTCTCGTCAGCATGGGGAGCTGCACGCGCACTCCAGGACAACGGTGGCTCCGCGGCCATTGCCTTTCTTGGCGATCTGACCTTCCTTTATGACAGCAATGGGCTCGCCGTGCCGCAGAACGAGGAGCGACCCGATCTCGTCCTTGTCGTTGCTGACAACAGCGGAGGCGGGATCTTCTCGTCACTGGAGCAAGGCGATGAGCGTTTCACTCCAGTCTTCGAGCGAGTCTTCGGCACGGACTCGGAGACCGACATCGCTGCGC
>JBPCSY010000217.1:0-3323 GCA_051006695.1 Candidatus Nanopelagicales bacterium | reverse complement strand
CGAGCAGGCCTGCAGCTCTCAGCTTCTTGATCCGACCGAGGAATGCGCCGGGGTACCGCGCTACTGCCGCATCGATCTTGATGCCAGGGATCGTGCTGCGCAGGACACCGCGTGCGCCGAGCATCACTGAGTCGCCGATGCCGGTTGCCGTACCTGCGCGCGAAGGGGTGGATGATCCGGGGGATGGGTTCGTCGTGGGAGTGTCAGTGGCTGATGGATCGGGGGTGTCGATGGTCACCTCGGTCTGACTGCCGATGGCCTGGGCGACATCGAGGGGAACCGCAGGTTCTTCGGCCTGGGCCAACGACACTCCCAGCAGCAGCACGCCGGCGACCAGAACGGTGATTGCAGCCACCGCAAGGGTGCGCGCCCGCCTGAGCACGCTGCCGCCTGCAGCCTTCGCGCCACGCCACCAGTGTGCGATCACGCCACGGCGGATCGGCATCTCGACGAAACGGAAGCTCAGCTCGGCCACCACCACGGTGAGGGCCAGCCGGAGGACGAGCAGCCAGATGCCATCGAGAGCGATGTCGAGGATGGGGCGGGTCAGCATGAAGATGGGCCAGTGCCAGAGGTACAGGCCATACGAGCGCTGGCCGAGATACCGCCACGGCTGCGTCCCCATTGCAGGGCCGAGGAGGGAGGCGGGGTGACTGGCTGCGGCGATCAGGATGGCGACGGTGACAGCCAGGACGAGGAATCCACCGCGGTACATCCAGGGGGTGTACTCACCGACGAAGACGAGGAAGCCGATCACCGTCATGAGGGCGAGCACGCCGATGCCGGTGATCACGGTGCGTGCTCCGGCGCTTACCCCTGATCTCATCCGACCCGGGCGCCAGAACGTGGCCAAGGTGGCGCCGATCAGCAATCCCATCGCATGCGAGTCGGTACCGAAATACGCGCGACTCGGATCGGCGAAGTCGGGGAAGCCCTGCGACACCGACATCGTGATCATCCACGCGGTCGAAGCCAGTGCGAGGACGAGAGCGAAGATGCCCACGCCACGGCGTCGAAAGCGCCGGTAGACCAGGAAGGCCAGGAACGGCCAGACGAGGTAGAACTGCTCCTCGACCGCGAGGCTCCACAGATGAGTAAGTAGCGGCGGACGTCCGATTGACTCGAAGTAGGAGAGATCGGTCGCGATGTACCACCAGTTGTTCACGTAGAACGCCGACGCGAGTGAATCGCGCGCAAACTGGTAGGCCGCATCGCGATACCAAATGGCCACTACGGTGCCCACGACGATCAGCATGAGCAGCAATGCAGGGAGGAGCCTTCGGGCACGCCCGATATAGAAGCGCCTGAAGTTCACTCGACCCCTGCGATCGAGCTCCTCGAGAATCAGCGAGGTGATCAGGAATCCGCTGAGCACGAAGAAGACGTCGACGCCGAGGAATCCACCCCGGAGCCAACCCAGGTCTGCGTGGTAGAGCAGTACTCCCAGGACCGCAAGGGCGCGAATGCCGTCGAGGCCGGGCAGGTAGCCCATCTCCCCACGGGCGCGACCTCGATCAAGGTGCCACGGCTGCCGGTCAGTGGGCGTGGTCACTCGTCAATAGTACGGATGCCGTGCGGGAACGCGGTCAGGCGTTACGGAAGCGATTGATCTTCGGAAGGAGTTCATCCCGACGCTGCTGATCGGTCACTCCGAGCCCTTCCTCGGGGGAGAGGCAGAGTACGCCGACCTTGCCCTGATGCGCATTGCGGTGCACCTCGAAGGCAGCCTGGCCCGCCTGCTCGAGCGGGAAGGTCTTCGACAGGGTCGGATGGATCATGCCCTTGGAGATCAGCCGATTGGCCTCGTATGCCTCGCGGTAGTTTGCGAAATGACTGCCGATGATGCGCTTGAGGTTCATCCAGAGGTAGCGGTTGTCGTACTCGTGCATGTAGCCCGAGGTCGAGGCGCAGGTGACGATCGTGCCGCCCTTCTTAGCTACGTAGACGCTGGCGCCGAAGGTCTCTCGGCCGGGATGCTCGAAGACGATGTCAACGTCGTCCCCACCGGTGAGTGCGCGGATCTGCTTGCCCAGTCGCTGCCATTCCTTCGGATCCTGGGTGTACTCGTCCTTCCAGAACCTGTAGTCCTCGGCATTTCGGTCGATGATGAACTCGGCGCCCATCGCACGGCAGAGATCAGCCTTCTCGGGGCTCGACACGACGCACACCGGAATGGCACCGCCATTGAGGGCGTACTGCGTCGCGTAGGAGCCGAGCCCGCCGGAAGCGCCCCAGATCAGCACGACATCGCCCTGCTTCATGCCGCCGCCGTTTCGGCTGACGAGCTGGCGGTAAGCCGTGGAGTTCACCAGGCCAGGGGATGCGGCTTCCTCCCACGTCAGGTGCGGGGGCTTGGGTAGCAGCTGATTGCTCTTGACGATCGCGAGCTCGGCGAGGCCGCCGAAGTTCGTCTCGAAACCCCAGATGCGCTGCTCGGGATCGAGCATCGTGTCGTTGTGCCCGAGCGGAGACTCGAGCTCGACGCTCAGGCAATGCGCCACCACCTGATCACCCGGCTTCCAGGCGCTGACACCGGGGCCCACGCGCAGCACGATGCCCGCCGCATCCGAGCCGATCACGTGGTACGGCAGGTCATGGCGCTTGGAGTCGGAGTTCAGCCGTCCGTACTTCTCGAGAAAGCCGAAGGTGGACACCGGTTCGAAGATCGAGGTCCAGACCGTGTTGTAGTTGATGCTCGAGGCCATCACGGCGATGAGTGCCTCGCCGGCGGCGAGCTGCGGCGTCGGAACCTCGTCGAGATGCAAGGAGGTGCGAGGGTCCTTGTCGCGGGAGGGCACGCCCTCGAACATTGCGGCCTCGTCCTTGTGCACGGTGATCGCGCGATAGGACTCGGGAATCGGGAGTGCAGCGAATTCCTCGGAAGAGGCGCCGGCAATGACTGCGTCACGAATGTCATGCATTTTTTCGGTCCAATGCTCAGGAGTTATCGGCCGTTGATGAGTTAATGCACCTGATCGACGACTCCGTGTGCGGAGGCCCACCACCATGCTGCAGTTGCGGTAAGGGCAACAATGCCAATGATCAGCATTTTCCGCGCCTTTTTGAGCATCAAAGAGATCACGATCACAGCCAGGGCGCCGGCGGCCACTGCTACTAAAGCGGCCTTTTGGTCACCGGTGAGATCCCAGGTGGCGGGATTCCAGGGCTCCATGGCGGGTTCTAGTGGGAGTCGCCCGACTGCACCAGCTCGATGAGCACGCCGCCGCAGTCCTTGGGATGGGCGAAGTTCACGAGCGACCCAGCGGTGCCCCGCTTGGGCTGGTCATACAGGACCCGCACTCCGGCTGCCCGCAGCGCATCAG
>JBPCSY010000216.1:0-5606 GCA_051006695.1 Candidatus Nanopelagicales bacterium | reverse complement strand
CGCGACGCTGTCCACCGCACGTTCGGTGCAGACCTGCTCGGCCTGCTCGCGCTCGTATCGTCGTCACTGCTGCGCGAATGGTGGGTTGCGGTGATCATCGCGCTGATGCTCTCCGGTGGTGAGGCTCTCGAGGAGGCTGCTTCCGCGCGAGCCTCGGCCGTGCTCGACGCCCTTGCCCGTCGCTCGCCGACCCTCGCGCACCGTCGCTTGCCGGACGGCTCGCTAGAGGAGATCACCGTCGCCGAGGTCGAAGTCGATGACGTGCTCGTAGTACTGCCGCATGAGATCTGCCCGGTCGACGCGGTGGTCATCGAAGGACGCGGGGCGATGGACGAGTCGTACCTGACGGGCGAGCCCTATGTCGTGCCCAAGGTTCCGGGCTCGGCGGTGCTCTCCGGTGCGATCAACAGCACGCAGCTTCTCGTCGTGCGTGCGAGCAAGCGGGCGCAGGACAGCCGCTATGCGCAGATCGTCGGGGTGCTCGAGCGTGCCGAGGGCCAGCGCCCGCCGATGCGGCGGCTCGCCGACCGGCTCGGCGCCGGCTACACCGTCATCGCCCTCGTCCTTGCCGTCACCGGCTGGGTCATCAGCGGCGATCCGAACAGGTTCCTCGCCGTTGTCGTGATCGCGACGCCTTGTCCGCTTCTCATCGGCGTGCCCGTGGCCATCATCGGCGCGATCTCTCTCGCGGCGCGCAACGGCATCATCATCAAGGACCCCGCGATGCTCGAGCGGCTGAGCACCGCGCGCACGATGATCTTCGACAAGACCGGCACTCTCACCTACGGCCAGCCGACTCTCGCGGAGGTCACGCTGGCGGAGGGGTTCGAGCGTGATGAGGTGCTGAGGCTGACCGCCTCTCTTGAGCAGTACAGCCGGCATCCACTGGCCTCAGCCGTGATGAGAGCACTGGGCGATCTGGCCATGCTTCCTGCCGACGCCGTGTCGGAGGAGCCCGGTCAGGGCCTGCGCGGAATCGTCGGCGGTCGGCAGATCACGGTCACGGGCCGCAAGGCGATGGCCGCCTCCTTCCCGCTTCTGGCCGCGCAACTGCCGCCCGAGTCGGTGGGGCTCGAGTGCGTGATCCTCGTCGACGAGGCATACGCGGCAACACTGGGCTTTCGTGATGAGCCGCGCGATGGTGCTCGTGATTTCATCGCGCATCTCAGTAGCCGACACGGTGTCGTGCGCACGATGCTGCTCTCCGGTGACCGCAGCAGCGAAGTCGTCTACCTCGCCGAGCGGGTTGGATTGAGTGAGGCCCACGCCTCGGTCTCACCGGAGCGCAAGCTCGAGATGGTGCGCGAGGCTGCGCGCGAGGCGCCGACGGTCTTCCTCGGCGACGGCATCAACGATGCTCCCGCGATGACCGCGGCCACCGTGGGCATCGCCTTCGGCAAGAACAACGACGTCACGGCCGAGGCGGCCGATGCAGTAGTGCTCGACTCCTCGCTGGACCGACTCGATGAGCTCATGCACATCGGGCGGCGGATGCGTCGTATCGCCCTGCAGTCGGCCATCGGCGGGATCGTCGTCAGCTCGATCGGCATGGTCCTGGCCGTGCTGGGCATCCTGCCGCCGATCGTGGGGGCGATCTCCCAGGAGGTCATCGACGTACTGGCGATCCTCAATGCGTCTCGGGTGGCGTGGGTGCGACGGCCAATGAGCGACTTTCGCTCCAGCGAGATGTGAGTGATTTTCGCTCTGAGTAGGGAAGTTCGGCGCAGGAGATTGACGATGTCAGGGGTGGGGGATACTGTTCTGGTATTCGAACAGGTGTTCGAATAGATCGATCACCGGGTGATGTCGCGGTTACCTGGTGGCACCACCTGAGACCGGGCCCGCCTCGACCCCGGGCCCGGTCCCAGGGCGGTGATCTGAATGCGAGGTAGTGGTGAGTCATCGCTACTACGGCCGGGTGCAGGTGCGCTCGGATGGGCAGGGGCCGGTTGATTTCAGCTGGCGGGGTCGGCGGTATCTCGTACGCGAGGTACTCGAGTCCTGGGTCTAGGCAGTGCCGTGGTGGTCACACCACGGAAAGGGTCACGGAGCGCCGGCGCGGCGCACTGTCTGGCGGGTCGAAGCCATCACGCGTACCGGGTCATCCGGTGTGTACGACCTGTGCGTGACCTCCGATCACTGGAGGTTGCTGCGGGTTATCGATTAGCGAGAAGACGGAGAGACCGATGACGACCATGACCCTGGCAGCCCCCGCCGCCGCACCCCTGCAGACACTTCCGACTGCCACCTACGATCTCGTGATCCTGGCGCGGCGCAGCCTGACCGAGGCGCATATCGCCACCGATCCGGCTGAGCGCTATGTCGCCGCGCATCTGTGCGCCCTGCGTGCTGCTGCTGCCGTGGTCGCGGCTCGCACCGGGCCCGATCACCGCCGCCGTCAGGTGCGCAGCGTCTGGTCGGTACTTCCCACTGTTGCCCCCGAACTCACCGAGTGGTCGGAGTTCTTTGCCCTCAGTGCCAAGAAACGCTCCGCAGCCGAGGCCGGCGTGAAGTGCGTCTCGGTCCGTGAGGCCAATGACCTCGTACGCGATGCGGACGCCTTCCTCGTGCGCATCGTGTCGATTCTCGGTATCGCGTAGGTACCTCTCGGCAGCCCCCGCTGCCGAGCTGCCTCGGGTGCTCCGGGCCCGAGTACGTCAGTGAGCTGGATTCGGGCGTCCTCCCGTGTCGAATCCAGCTCACTGGCATCCCCTTTTCCTTTTCTTCACTGCTGGCGAGATGCGATGACTGATGCGTGGTTCACGATGAAACAGCCCTGGGCTCACCTCCAGGTGGCAAGTGGGTTCTCCCTGCAATACGGCGCGTCAACCCCTGATGCGCTGATCGAGCGCGTGGCCGAGCACGGCCAGTCCTTCGCTGCGCTCACCGATCGCGATGGCGTGTACGGCGCCGTGCGCTGGGCACTGGCCTGCTCGCGTGTGGGTATCGCACCCATCCTCGGCGTCGATCTCGCC
Organism: Candidatus Nanopelagicales bacterium; assembly: GCA_051006695.1. Lineage (GTDB taxonomy): Bacteria > Actinomycetota > Actinomycetes > S36-B12 > S36-B12 > CAIKZY01. Next base: position 2,631 of record JBPCSY010000216.1, on the reverse strand, counting down.
ATCGAACCCGCGCACGCGGCACCCGTGATCACCACGGGTCGGCGTACCCCAGCACGCGGAGGTGCCTTCGTCGACGAGGGCAGTGCGCGCATCGTGCTGCTGGCCCGCGGTGCGCAGGGCTGGGCTTCGCTCTGCCGACTCATCAGTGCAGCACATGAGGTGCGCGGGCGCACCGTGCTCAGTTATGAGGCACTCGGGCAGCATCATGGGGGTGTCATCGCCCTGCTCGGCGCCGACTCCGAGGTCGCCCAGCAGCTGCATGCGCACGGCGAGCGCGCTGCTGCACGCTCACTCGATCAGTGGCGCCAGATCTTCGGTACTGATCTGCGCCTTGCGATCACCTCGCATCGTCGGCGCTCCGGTCATCGGCATTCGACCTCCCATGCCGCCCGACTGCTCGCCTTTGCCGGTCAGCAGCAGGTGCGCGCCGTGCTCACCAATGCCGTGCGCTACCGCGATAGCGATCAGGCGAGGGTTGCCGATGTCCTCGATGCCGCCCGGCGCCTGGTTCCGCTGACCTCCGCGCAGGTTGAGCGCGATAACGGCGAGGCCTACCTGAAGTCCTCGGCCGAACTCGGGCAGATCGCGCAGGAGATCGCGCGTGCTGCCGGTGCCAGCGCCGCTGCACTGCATCACGAGACCATGGCGGTGGCCGAGCAGTGCGCCCTTGACCCGGCCGCTGACCTTGGCATCGGGGGAGTCTTCGTCCCTGAGCTGGAGATCTCCCTGGGCGGGAAAGCCTCCGATCATGATGCGGATGCACTGCTGCGATCACGTTGTCTCGATGCGATTCCGCGTATCTACTCACGCGAGAGCGAGCGGGTGAAGGCTGCTGATCGACTCGAGGCTGAGTTGCGCACGATCGGCGAGGTTGGCTTCGCCGGCTATTTCATCACCGTGGCCGAGGTCGTCGCGCTGATCCGCGATCGCGGCGTGCGCGTGGCCGCACGAGGCTCGGGTGCGGGCAGTCTGGTCAATCACCTGATCGGTATCTCCGGCGTCGACCCGATTCGGCACGGGCTGTTGATGGAGCGCTTCTTGTCGCCGCTGCGTCGCGAGTTGCCTGATATCGATATCGATGTCGAGTCCGCGCGCCGCGAGGAGATCTACGACTGGATCCTCGAGCGCTTCGGCGAACAGCGCTGCGCCTGCGTGTCGATGATGGAGACCTATCGGGTGCGTCATGCGATTCGCGATGTCTGTGCCGCACTCGGCATGCCGCCGGGCGAGGTAGGTGCGTTCGCGAAATCCTTCCCGCATATTCGTGCCAGCAAGGCGCGCGCTGCCCTCGCTGATCTCCCCGAGCTGCGTTCCTCCGGCTTCGGTCGACTGGCGGCTCGGGGTGAGCTCGACTCCTTCCTCTCACTGGTCGAGGGTCTCGACGGCCTGCCGCGGCACGTTGCCCTGCATCCATGTGGAGTGCTGCTCTCCGATGCCACGCTGCTCGATCGCACCCCGGTCGAGCGCAGCGCAGCCGGCTTCCCGATGAGTCAGTTCGACAAGGACGACGTCGAGCGCCTCGGCCTGCTCAAGCTCGATGTGCTCGGCGTGCGCATGCAGTCGGCAATGGCACACGCAATCACCGAGACGAAGCGTGTCACCGGTGAGGTGGTCACGCTCGATTCCGACAGCCTCGATGACCCGGCGACCTTCGAGCTCATTCGCACCACGCGCACCCTGGGCTGCTTCCAGATCGAGTCACCGGGGCAGCGTGAGCTCATCGGCAAGTTCGCGCCGGAGACCTTCGGTGATCTCATCATCGACATCTCGCTGTTTCGACCGGGCCCGGTGAAGTCCGACATGATCCAGCCCTTCCTGCGCGCACGGCAGGGCTGGTGCGAGCCGGAGTACCTGCACGACGACCTGCGCCCCGCGCTGGAGGAGACCTACGGTGTCGTGGTCTTCCACGAGCAGGTGCTGCGCATCCTCGCGGTGTTCACCGACTGCTCACTGGCCGAGGCCGATGAGATCCGTCGCTCGATGAGTTCGAGTGAAGGTCTCGACGATGTACGCGCCTGGTTCTATCCCGCCGCACTGCGTCGCGGCTATCGACTCACTGTCGTCGAGCGGGTGTGGGAGGTCTTGCGTGCCTTTGCCTCCTTCGGATTCTGCAAGGCGCATGCCGCGGCCTTCGCCCTGCCCACGTATCAGTCCGCATGGCTCAAGACTCATTACCCGGCCGCGTTCTATGCGGGCCTGCTCACCCATGACCCGGGCATGTATCCGAAGCGGCTGATCCTCGACGATGCGCGTCACTTCGGCGTCGCGATCCATGGTCTCGACGTCAATGACTCCGATGACGTCTATCGACTCGTGGTTGACGACGAGGGCCGGCAGGGCATTCGCCTGCCGCTCAGTGACGTGAAGGGCATCAGCGACGATGAGGTCGCGCGACTGATCGACGGTCGCCCGTACTCCTCGCTGGCCGATCTCTGGCATCGCGCGCGCATCTCCAGGCCGGTGGTCGAGAGTCTCGTGGTCGCCGGTGCCTTCGACTCGCTCTATCGCTTCGGCGGCACGCAGCGCCGCGGTGCGCTCACCCGGCGCGACCTGCTGCTGCAGGTGGCCGATCTCGAGCGGATGGGTACCGGTGTCAGCACCGCGCAGCTCACCTTCGATCTCACCGACGAT
>JBPCSY010000215.1:0-4180 GCA_051006695.1 Candidatus Nanopelagicales bacterium | reverse complement strand
GAGTTCCCGGTCGATCTCCTGGGCAATGCTCTCCTCGAGAGTCTCTGCGGTGGCCGGGGCATTCATTGAGGCAGGGATTTTTCGGGGTGATCGTGTCAGCGTCCTGATTCCACCCGGACCGGAGCTCATCTGCGCGGTCTACGCGCTCTGGCGCATTGGTGCGTGTGCGGTCATCGTTGATCGAGGGCTTGGCATTCGAGGGATGAGGCGCGCAATTCGCGGGGCGTCGCCTAAGCATGTGGTCGGTTCTCGCGAGGGGATTCTGCTTGCACGCACCCTTCGAATTGCCGGTGCGCGCTTATCGACACGTGATCTACCGCAGATGATTCGACGCTCGCCGTCCATCGGGGTGCAGGCAACAGTGGACGATGAGGCAGTCGTCGTCTTCACCTCAGGTGCTACCGGGCCGGCCAAGGGCGTGATCTATCGACATCGACAGGTAGCCCGCACGATGGAGTTGCTGCGCAGCCACTACGACCTAACTTCCGACGACACGCTCGTCGCCGCTTTCGCCCCCTGGGCCCTCTTAGGTCCGGGGCTCGGTATCTCCTCGGTGATCCCGGACATGGATGTCACGCGTCCAGGAACGCTGACGGCGCATGACTTGGCCGATGCAGTGAATACTGCAGGCGGCACGGTCATCTGGGCGGCACCCGCGGCCCTGAGCAATGTCGTCGCCACGGCTGCGGAAATTCGCTCTGAGATGGGCCGTGGTTTCGACAACGTGCGCCTTCTTCTCTCAGCGGGGGCCCCGGTTCCGCTGAGCCTGCTTGAGCAGACCTCAGCCCTGTTCCCGAACGCCTCGATCCGCACCCCGTATGGAATGACTGAAGCCTTACCCGTGGCCGAGGCCGGGCTGGGCGAGATCCGCACGCAGGGTGTGGGTAATGGAGTGTTCGTGGGCCACCCCCTGCCAGGAGTCGAACTGGCTCTGGCACCCCTCGACTCCCTGGGCGCTCCTTCTGAGGAATTGGTGGTTGATCCGTATGTCACGGGGGAGATCGCCGTACGGGCAGCGCACATCAGGGATTCCTACGACCGTCTGTGGGCCACAACCATGCGCGCCTCCCGAAATTCCGGATGGCACCGCACAGGCGATGTGGGTCACCTCGACTCCGCCGGGAATCTCTGGGTGGAAGGCCGGCTCGCACACGTGATCACCACGCCCGAGGGGCCGTTGACCTCAGTAGCGCTTGAGCAAAGAGCCATCGCGGCCGGTGCGGTCAATGCGGCCTGTGTCGGGGTCGGTCCTCGCGGGACACAGCAGGTTGTCCTGATCGTCGAGGCAGCTGGGGCCTCGCATCTCGTCAGTGCCGATGAAGCCTCTTTCTACCGCGATGCGTGCGACTTTCCCTTTGCGGCGGTAGTGCGCATGGATCATCTCCCCGTCGATATCCGGCACAACTCCAAGATCGATCGGCTGTTCCTGGCCGAGTGGGCCACGAGGACTCTCGGCGGGGCGCTCGGATGAGCGGCTCGGTCTTGGTCACTGGTGCCACCGGACTGCTGGGTCGTACGGTCGCACTGCGTCTTTCTGCGCGCGGCGACACTGTCACGGTGATGCAAAGGGGTGACAGCGGTCTACCCCTGCGACAGGTACGCGGTGATCTAGGTGACGCCGACGCTCGGATGCGCGCCCTCGAAGGCGTGGATCGTGTCATCCACTGTGCGGCGAAGGTCTCGATCAATGGACCCGCATCGGAATTCCGTGCCATCAACGTCGACGGCACCTCTGCCCTACTCGCCTCCGCGCGTCGTCAGGGTGTCCACTCATTCGTGCATGTCTCTACGCCATCGGTAGCCCACGTGGGTCGCGCCATTCACGGTGCTCAGGCCGAGACCGCTGATCCGTCAGGCGCCCGTGGCGAGTATGCCCGCACAAAGGCCGAGGCCGAGTTGCTCGCGCTCGCTGCTTCCGAGAGTTCCTTTTCTGTCTGCGCGATTCGACCCCATCTCGTCTGGGGCCCTGGCGACGAACAGTTGATCGGTCGCATCGTGGCCCGCGCTGCCGCGGGGCGACTCTTCCTGATCGATCACGGGTACGCCCTGATCGATACGACCTACATCGATAATGCCGCCGATGCCTTGATCGCGGCCCTTGATACCTGTGCTGAAAACGCGGGCCGGGCATTCGTGATCAGCAATGGGGAGCCCCGCACCGTTGCCGAGATGCTCGACCGAATTTGCTCTGCCGCCGGTCAGCCATCGCCAGTGCGAAGTGTGCCGGCTCGGCTGGCCTATCGAGCCGGGCTCGTCGCCGAACGCGTCTGGGGTGAGTCCGAGCCACCTCTGACGTCATTTCTGGTTGAGCAACTGTCCACGGCCCACTGGTTTGACCAACGGCAGGCACGTGCGGCTCTGCATTGGGTGCCAACGGTGAGCATTGAGCAGGGATTTCGTCGGCTGGGGGAGTATTACGGAACCCTCGTCGCTCCGCCATCGACCGCAACGAGCGTGCCGGAGACATAGGACGACATCGGGCTGAGCAGGAAGGTCGCGATGCGGGCAAACTCCTCCGCCTGTCCGTATCGACGCAGCGGGATTCCCGCGCTCAAGCGCCTGCGATTGGCCTCGGCGTCACCCGTGGACTCGTCGAGTTCACGCACTCGCTCGGTATCAAAACGCCCTGGCAGGAGACCGTTGACGCGTACATCGAACGGACCGACTTCATCGGCGAGATCCGTGACGAGCATCGCAAGCCCTGGTCGTAGGCCGTTGCTGATCGTGATGCCGGTGAGCACCTGCACGGCGGAGCTGGAGAGCACGACAGCAATCGAGGATCCTCGACCGGGAGACTCAACGTCAGGCACTGCCGTGGCCCGCGCTACCTCGCGCATCAGGCGCAGGCCCCCGAGAAAGACTGATCCGAATGCCGAATTCCACTGCTCATCAGTGGTGGTCAGGACTGATCCGGCTGGGGGGCCACCCACGCTGACGAGTGCTCCGTCAAGGCGTCCGAAGCGATCCCGAGCGAGTTCAATGGCTCGGGTGGCGATTGTCGGATCGTCGAGGTCGCCGGCAACAGCGACTGCGGAATCGCCGAGACTTCGTGCCACCGATTCGACTCGATCACTGTCTCTCGCGAGCAGTACGACCTTTGCGCCTTCACGAACGAGCGATTGCGCGGTTGCCCGCCCGAGTCCTTTGCTACCCCCGCTGACGATGAATACTCGGGAGTCGAGTTCGAGATCCATTAGTCCTCCTGACGTGATTTCATGGCATCTTCGCGGGCCTCGCGGCGGAGGAAGAAGAACCAACCCCCGATGCAGACGAGCGCGAACAGTATCCACTGAACTGCGTAGGAGATGTTCTGCGCATCATCGATCTCCGGGAGCAGCACGGCATCAAGACCAGACTGAAGGGGCGTTGACTCAGTCAACTGCAGGTATCCGCTGAACTCGGTCGCTTCCGGCAGCACTGCGGGATCCACATCGGAGATCATTCCCACCGGGAGTCCCGATGTTGTGCGAGCCTGCTGCCAGGAGCGCCACATTCCGGTGACCGTGACCTTGCCGGCCGGCGGCGTCGGCACGTCGGGGAGGGCTGTCGCATTTCCCACCGCTCGCATCCAGCCGCGATTCACCCAGAGGATTCCCGTTTCCGTCCTGAGCGGCGTGAGCACCCAGAAGCCATTCACTGTTTCCTGGGGGCGCTTGCGCACCACGACCTCGGAGGCCGGTTCATAGACTCCGGTCGCCGTGACCGGTGTCCACTCCGCGGACGCCGCATCCGGTGAAATCGGAGCCTGCTCGCGCGCTGCGGTCATGCTCGAGTTCAAATTCTGTTTCTCGGCGGCCCTGGACCATTGCCACCTGCTGAGCAGACCGAAGGCGATGATCACGAGCACCACGATGACCGTGAACGAGAGCCAACGCCGCGTGCGCAACAGGCTCAGCATGCGCTCAGTCTATGGCGCGCGATAGATCGAACCCTCGGGTCCGGGAAGCACTGTCGTGGCCATGCCCAGTGCGCGTGAATCCTGGTGGGTGACCCCGGTCTCGCCCGGGTCATCATTCTCGCGACCCGCATTGGCGATCACCACGGCCAGGTAGGGCAGTACCACGGCCCCCGTAATGAACACCCACCGCGGCCAGCCCGGGACGAAGATGGCCAGAAGCACGCAGGCCGTGCGAATGCCCATGGAGATGAGGTAACGACGGGTTCGTCCGGACTGCTCGAC
>JBPCSY010000214.1:0-10186 GCA_051006695.1 Candidatus Nanopelagicales bacterium | reverse complement strand
GTTCACCTCGATGTTCACCTGCGCACGCCTTGCGGGCTGGAGCGCACACATCCTCGAGCAGAAGAAGACCGGTCGATTGATTCGCCCATCGGCGAAGTACGTCGGCCCGGCACCCCGTAAGCCCGAGCAGGTTCCGGGCTGGGATGCCGAGATGGTCGCACCCACTGGCTACGCCCCGCGCGCGTAGCGCACCACAACCAAGCACATGCACCACCGCACCGCCCACACCCCATTGGAGAAGAAGTGACTGAGCCCACCGAGATCCGCATCCCCGCCGAGCTGCTGCCATCTGATGGCCGCTTCGGCGCCGGGCCTTCGAAGGTCCGCGAGGAGCAGGTCACCGCACTTGCCTCCGTGTGGAAGAGCTACCTCGGCACCTCACACCGCCAGAAGACGGTCAAGTCGCAAGTGGGCCGCCTGCGCGCCGGACTCGCTGATCTGTTCTCGCTGCCCGAGGGCTACGAGGTCGTCCTCGGCAACGGTGGCTCGACCTGCTTCTGGGATGCCGCGGCATTCGGCCTGATCGAGGATCGCGCGCAGTTCCTGACTTTCGGCGAGTTCGGCGCGAAGTTCGCCGATGGTGTCAAGAAGGCTCCGCACCTGGGTGATCCGACCATCATCAAGGCCGAGCCCGGCGACGCTCCCTCGTTCTCCGCGGAGGCCGGCATTGACGCCTATTGCACCCCGCACAACGAGACCTCAACCGGTGTTGCCCTCACGCCCAAGCGCGTGGCCGGTGCCGACCCGAACTCACTGATGATCATTGACGCTACCTCCGGCGCGGGCGGTCTCGCGGTCGACGCCACCGAGTTCGACACCTACTACTTCGCACCGCAGAAGAACTTCGGCTCCGACGGCGGCCTGTGGCTGGCGCTGATGTCTCCCGCCGCCATCGAACGTGTCGCGAAGATCTCGGGCAGCGGACGCTGGATCCCGCCGTTCCTCGACCTGCAGACCGCAGTCGACAACTCGCGCCTCGACCAGACCTACAACACCCCCGCCCTGGCGACCATCTACCTGATGGCCGAGCAGGTCGACTGGTTCAACGCCAATGGCGGTCTTCCCTGGACGACTGCACGCACCGAGGAGTCCTCGAAGGCAATCTACGACTGGGCCGAGGCGAACCCGATCACGACGCCGTACGTGACCGACCCTGCGAAGCGCTCCAAGGTTGTCGCCACCATCGACTTCGATGACTCGATCGACGCCACAGCAATCGCCAAGGCACTTCGCGCCAACGGCATCGTCGACACCGACCCGTACCGCAAGCTCGGCCGCAACCAGCTGCGCATCTCGGTATTCCCGGCCGTTGAGCCTGCTGACGTGCGCAAGCTGATCGCGAGCATCGACTACGTCGTCACCCAGCTCGCATGAGCTCGAGTGATGCGCCGGTGACCGACGACACGAAGCCGGTACACGATCGGCCGACCATCATGGCGTTCGCGTCCATGTCGACGTGGTCCTGGTTCGTGTACGCCTTCGGCGCATCACTCGCACTTCTACGAGATGATCAGGGCACCAGCACCACCATCAGTGGCCTTCACGGAACATCCCTCGCGATCGGTGGCGTGATCGGTGCTGCAATCGCGCCGGCTCTCTCCAATCGCATCGGCCGCGGCAACGTACTTCGCCTCTCGTCCATTGGTGCAGCGATCGCGATTGCGGTCTATCTGATTCCTGGGCTTCAGGCCGGGGGAACCCTGGCTCTTGCCTTCGTGGCCTGCTTCTTCGGAAACCTGCTCGTCGTTGCAGTGAACTCCTTCATCGGCGTGCACCAAGGCAACGCGACCGCAAGTGCGCTGACGGAGAGCACTGCCTACGCCTCCTTGATGGGCCTGCTCGGTCCACTTGCGGTCGGATTCGCCACGACCACGATCTTCGGCTGGCGCGGTGGCGTCGCCGTGGCCGTGATCGCCTTTGTCGTCATCGAGATCTTCCGAGGGAAGAGCACCAGCGCCTGGGGCGTGGCCGGGGCCGTGGCCACCAGGAAGTCGCACGGCAAGCTTCCCGGCCTGACGTACTGGGCGATCATGGCCGGCACGTGTTACATGGGCGCTGAGTTCTGCGTCAGCCTGTGGGGCGCCGATCTCCTGCGCGAACAGGCAGACTTCAGCGCCGGCGCTGCCGCAGCCGGTCTGGCCGCTTTCACCGGCGGCATCTTCCTTGGGCGAGCGATTGGTTCCAAGCTTGCCCAGAAGGTGCCGTCCGAGAGGCTCTTGCGCATCGCCCTGCTCGCATCCCTGGTGACCTTCCTTCTCACCTGGCTCACTAGTGCGCCGACCCTGCTTCTCATCTTCTTCTTCCTGACCGGCCTGAGTTTCGCCATCGTCTGGCCGCTGAGCATGACTCGCATCCTGCGCACGGCTCCTGGCCTCACTGATCGTGCCGCCGGGACGACGCTTGCCTTCACCACCGGTGCGATCGCGGTCGCACCGTTCGTTCTCGGCGCCCTGGCGTCAAGTGTGTCGGTTCACACGGCGTTCGTCGTCGTGCCGATCCTCCTCGTGACCCAGTTGATTCTCGTTCTCCTGAAGCCGGTAGCCGACGAGATTTCTTCGCACGCCTAACGCACGGCAAGCGCACTGATCGGCAGCGTCACGCGGAGCAGTCGCTTATCGCGTTCGCTGGCAATGAGCAGGGAGCGGCCATCGGCTGACCAGGTCATGGCCTCTCCCTGGAGCTGGAAAGGCAGCGGAATCGTGGCGGTCCGCCTGCCGGGCGGAAGACCCGCGTAGATCTCCACCTCGTCGTAGTCACGCAACGCGTAGCGCAATCCGTCAGGTGACACGGAACCGTCAGTCACGAGCCCGCTTTCCTGCCTGACTTTGCGCGCGATATTGACGGCACCGGACCGCAGCGGAACGGGTAGCCGGTACAGCGAGCCATGAGCGAGCTGCTTGGTCACGATCCACAGCTGCGGCTTCGCGGGGTTCGCCAGCAGCGCCTCGGCATTATGTGCTCTATCCCCGTAGGTGAACCGGTACTCGCGTGCATGAAGGCTTTTACTCGCGAGCCGCTTCGGCTCACGGATCTCGTAAACCCGAACGAAGGGCCAGGAGTCGAGATTGTCACCGATGTCGGCGAACCAGATCACCGCTCGGCCCCGTGCATCGTGGCCCGTGGCGATTGCCTCCGCGTCGCGCGGATCGACTCCTCGGATGGTCAAGGTCGCCACTGTCGCGCACGTCGTTGCATCGACGGCATAGACGTACGGCCCATCGCCGGAGTCGTTATGCAAGTAAAGAACGCCTGGATGCCGCAGGGAGGTCGCCAGCCCGCTGATCTCAGTGAAGCGCTTATCGCTGAAACGGCAGACGGTATTCGCCTCTGCCGCGTGTGCAGCCGGTGTCAGGGACAGGAGAAGGGCCGCACTCCCCAGGAGGAGTGCGGCCCTTCTCAGCAAACCGTTCAGCGGACCACCGCGGCAACCGCCACGGAGGCCACCACTGCCACGAGCACCGCGAGAGTGACGAAACGTCGGGCGCGTGGACTCATGACACCAGCCTAGGGGGTTAGTTGACCCCGAAGAGCTGCTGGATCGGATCGATCGCGAAGTAGATGATGAACGCGATCGAGATAACCCACATCAGCCAGTTGATCTCGCGAATCTTGCCCGTGAAGATCTTGATGGCGCACCAGGCGACGAATGCCGCGCCGATGCCGTTGGTAATGGAGTAGGTGAACGGCATGATCGTGATGGCGAGGAATGCCGGGATGCCGATTGCGTAGTCGGTGAAGTCGATGTGACGAATCTGGGTCATCATCAGGAAGCCGACCACGACGAGTGCAGGCGCTGCCGCCTCGTAGGGCACGATCGTGACGAGCGGCGAGAAGAACATCGCTACGAGGAATAGCACGCCGGTGACGATCGAGGCGATACCCGTACGGGCGCCTTCGCCGATGCCGGAAGCTGATTCGATGTAGGCCGTGTTGCTGGAGGTCGAGGCCGCACCACCGGCGATGGCGGCGATGGAGTCAACGACCAGGATGCTCTCCAGGTGGGGGATATCGCCATCTTCCTCGAGCAGGTCAGCCTCTGTGGCCAGGCCGAAGGCCGTGCCCATCGTGTCGAAGAAGTCGCTGAGCATGAGCGAGAAGACCGCCAGCATTGCCGCGACGACACCGACCACCTGGAAGGAGCCGAAGAGGTTGAACTGGCCGAGCAGGCCCAGGTCAGGGGTGGCCACGACGGAGTCAGGCATCTTCGGGACGTTCAGGCCCCAGCCCACGATGTTGGCGACCGCGCCGTCGGCACCGGTCTTCGGGCCCACATTGGCGACGCTCTCGATGATGATCGCGAGCACGGTCGTGGCTACCAGGCCGATCAGGATTGCGCCCTTGGTCTTGCGAGCCACCAGCACGATAGTGAGGATCAGGCCGAAGCAGAAGGTGAAGATCGGCCAGCCCTGAAGCTCGCCGAAGACGCCGAAACTGATCAACGGGACGCCGGAGCGGACGATACCCGCATCGACGAGGCCGATGACGGTGATGAACAGGCCGATACCGACCCCGATGGCGTACTTGAGCTGCTCAGGGACTGCGCGGAAGACCGCGGAGCGGAAGCCGGTGATGACGAGCAGCAGGATCAGCAGGCCTTCGAGGACCACCAGGCCCATGGCATCTGCCCAGGTCATCTGCGGTGCGAGGGTGAAGGCGACGAAGCCGTTGATGCCCAGGCCGGCAGCCACGGCGATCGGGAATCGACCGATGACGCCCATCAGGATGGTGAGCAGGCCGGCCAGCAGCGCGGTGGCTGCGGTGACCATGGCAATCGCCTTGACGACATCGGTACCGCCACCGATGAAGTTGCCGTTCATGTCTTTGGCAGTGCCGATGATGAGCGGGTTCAGCACGACGATGTAGGCCATCGTGAAGAAGGTGACAATGCCACCACGGATCTCACGGGAATAGTTCGACCCGCGGGCCGTCATTCCGAACCAGCGGTCTACGCCGCTAGTGCTCTGGGTACTGACAGACATTCACCCTCCTCAAGGTGTGGGCGCAGGGGGCGCACCGGATGGCGCGACGGTAGCGTAAGTACTGTGTCCGATTCGTTAACGCCGCAACCTGCCCACGTGTCTGGGTCGCTTGTGACAGGTGATGCGCTTGTGCCCATCGTTCTCGGCACCGGCGCCTGGGTGATCGCCGCAATCGCGCTGCTGTTCTTCCGCGATTCCCTGGAATCTGCCGGCACAACCTGGTGGTTCGGCGCCTGCGCAATCGGTGTGGTCAGCGGACTGGGTGGCATTGCCTACGTGCTGTATCGACGTCGCCGCGAGGGTGGCGCGGCGCGCTAGCGCGACGGCTACTTACGCCTCTTCCGCCTCAGCGAGCTCTTCGGCGAGTTCCTCGGCGAGCTCTTCGGCGAGCTCATCGGCCACGGCGTCATCGATGACAGCGATCTCCTCGAGCACTGCGGGCTCAGGCAGATCCTCGATGTCGGAGAGATCGACGTGGTCCCAGCTCTCCTCGTCAGTCACGACGACGGCGACATTCTCGCTCTCGCCGCCTTCTACCTCGGAGTGCGCACCGCATCCGTAGTTCAGTGCGACGACGCGGCCGTCGGCCGGAGCGAACGCATTGGCGCAGACGCCGAAAGCCTGGCCCAGGGCGCCGCCGAGGATCATCAGGAATCCGCAGGTGCCGCAAGGCTGGCCCGCAGCTTTGGCCATCGGGGATTCCGGGCCGAAATCCCCCTCATCCCACCGCTCCGTGGCCTCGTCACGTCCGAGAACGGAGAGCACGCGAGCGCGGCCGAGACCGAGCTCCCACATTCCCGGCGACAGCGGTGCCAGGGACGACAGGCCTTCGAGGGAATCCTCGTCAGTGAAGCCGGGAACGAGGCGCAGATCATTGGTGTGGGTCGGCAGGACGTCGCCGGGGCCGAGATCGCCGGGGCGCACGCGCTCTGCCCACGGTACCCAGGCCGGCGCGACGAGTGAATCGGGACCGGGGAGCAGTACGGCATCAGTGATGGTGACGTCATCGAAACCATCGGCGCGAGTAACCGTGACGGCCCAGCGCCAGCCGCGGTATGCGGGGTTAGTGCAGACGAAGAGGTGCGTGGCCAGGCGCTCGCCCTCCATGGCAACTTCGAGGTGCTCGCCCACCCAGTCGCCGCCCGCCTCGACATTGGCAGCGTCACGAGCCAGGTCGACGGCAGCCGTCAGCAGGCCGTCGGTCAGGTCAGAGGCAGTGTCCACAGGCACATTCTCTCCCAGCACGGGATGGGGCTGCGCCAGTGGGTAGTCTCGGACGCGTTATGAGCCTGGACCTTGCGATCATCCTCGGCACGTTCGTCCTGATCTTCCCGGCTGAGCTTCCCGACAAGACGCTGATCGCGACCTTGGTCCTCGCCACCCGCTACAAGCACCTTCCGGTCTGGCTGGGTGTCTCGGCCGCCTTTGGCGTGCAGATGCTCATCGCCGTCACGGTCGGCGGAGTCATCGCCCTCCTCCCCCAGCGACCGGTCATGGCCATCACCGCACTGCTCTTCGGCGTCGGTTCCGTATTGCTCATCAAGGGCGGCCTTACCTCGCGTGCGAGTGAGCGAGAGACGGAGCGCGAGGAAGAGGACGAGGTTCTCGAGAAGGTGCGGCAGCAGGAGTCGAATTCTCCGAAGCGAGCCTTCCTCACCAGTTTCATCGTGATCTTCGCCGCGGAGTGGGGCGATCTTTCTCAACTCTTCACTGCGGGCCTGGCCGCGCGCACCGGTTCACCCATCTCGGTGTTCCTCGGATCGTGGGGCGCAGTGATCACCGTCGCTGCGATCGCCGTGATTGTCGGCCGGTGGCTTCAGACTCGTGTTCCGCTGTGGCGCATCCGCCTGGTGTCAGGCGTGGTGCTGGCGGGGCTGTGCGTGTGGACAGTCGTCGAGTTCGTGAACGCGTGAGCGTGACACGAACGGAATGAACTCGAGTTCGTGAACGCGTGAGCGTGAAACGAACAGAATGAACTCGAGTTTCTGCAGGTCTGAACGACTAGACGTCGAGGTCGTTAGCAACCGCACGAAGAACGGCAGCGATCTTCTGCGACTTCGCATCAGCGGGGTACTTTCCGCGCTGGAGATCACCGGAGACTGAGTCGAGCACCTTGATGAGATCCTCGATCTGACCGGCCAGGTCACCGGCAGCCTTGCGCGAGCTCTTGACCACGGACGGCGGGGCGCTAAGTACCGTGACGGAGAGCGCCTGCTTGCCGCGGCGACCGTCCACGACACCGAACTCGATCTTGGTGCCCGGCTTGAGCGCGGGAACTCCGGCGGGCAGGGTCGAGACGTGAACGAAGACGTCCTCGCCCTCATCGGACGTCACGAATCCGAAACCCTTGTCGGCGTCGTACCACTTCACTGTTCCCGTAGGCATGCGTAGAAGGATACGTGGACCGTGGAGCATAGGGTTGTTCGGGTGACCCCCGCCAAGGCTGCCCCGCCCCGCAGCCTGGCCGATGATCTCCGTAGCCGATCCGATGACGAACTGGCCGAACTACTCCGTCGCCGGCCTGATCTCCTCCAGCCGGTGGCCTCCGACATCACTTCTCTAGCCGCCCGAGCCACCACCGGGCCCTCAGTTGCTCGCTGCCTCGACCAATTAGGCGCTCCGTCCCTGTATGTACTGGGGTTGGTTGCCCGCCTCTCGGCGGATGCTCCCGTCACGACCGCTGCCCTCACGAAGGCGGCTCACGAGAGCATCGCGGATAAGAAGGTGATCGCCGCCAGCCTCGAGGAGATCCGAATCCTGGGCCTGGTCTGGGGCCCCACAGGCTCGGTGCGGGCTATCTCGGCCGTGCGCGATCTCGTGGGCGATGCAGCGGTGACCTGGCCAAGGCCGGAGCCCGTGGTGGTTGCTGAGCACGATGCCGCCTTCGTCGATGAGCAGTCGGGGCTCAACGCCCTCGAGACCGTGGCCCACGTTCGCGAGGTTCTCGATGCGTGGGCCACCGAGCCGCCGCAGGTGCTGCGCTCAGGTGGTCTCAGCATTCGCGACTTCGCCGCCATCACGCGCATGCTCGGTGTCGATGCCTCGCAGTCGGCGCTGTGGATCGAGATTGCGCACGCTGCGGGCCTTCTTTCCGATGATCAGGAGGAGAGCCCGTGCTGGGTACCGACTGATGCGTATGACCGCTGGCTCGTGCTGAGCAGTGCCCAGCAATGGGCCGCCCTTGCACAGGCATGGCTCACCATGCCCCGGCTTTCGTCTCGCGCTGACGATCGCACCAACCTGCTGACCGCTGATGCAGATCGACGCGCCGTCGTGCTCGTGCGCCGCAGCGTGCTCGAACTCATGGCAGAGGTGCCGGTCGGCAAGTCGATCGACATCAACTCACTGCGCGCAGTGCTCGATGATCGCCATCCGAGGCGTCAGGGCGCACTTCGCGATCAGGCACTCGACGCGACGATCAACGAGGGCACAGCGCTCGGCATCATCGCTGCCGGCTCGCTGACTACTGCTGGGCGAGCATTGCTCGGCAGTGGCGATGCCGTTGCCGCGATCACCTCTTGGCTGCCTCAAGAGATTGATCACGTGCTACTGCAGGGCGATATGACGATGATCGCACCAGGCCCGCTCACCGCGACCCTGTCGCGCCAACTGCGCATCCTCGCCGACATTGAGTCACGCGGGCACGCCACGGCGTACCGCATCACTCCGGATTCCATTCGTCGCGCGCTCGACATCGGCTGGGATTCGGAGGGCATCCAGGAGCTGCTCACCTCGGCATCAGCCACGCAGCTTCCGCAGGCTCTCGTGTACCTCATCGATGACACGGCTCGACGTCACGGAGCGGTGCGCGTGGGCACAGCGATGTCGTACATCCGTTGCGATGAGCCCGGAACCCTTGCCACGCTGCTCGGCGATCGACGCATGAAATCCCTGGCACTGCATCGCCTTGCCAGCACGGTTCTCGTCAGCCAGGCACCGGCCTCTGAGGTCATCGCCACCCTGCGCGACAGCGGATTCGCACCTGCGGCCGAGGCTCCCGACGGCACCGTGGTCGTTCGACGTGCCGATGAGCGCCGCACCTCAACGCCAAAGCCGACAAGGGCTGTCTCGAGTCGTCGAAATCCCGAGACGCTGATCACCGCTGCACTGAAGGCATTGCGCGCAAGTGAGCGCTCGCAATCGGCTCCCCGAGGAGCGACGGTCGCGGGGCCGGCCAGTGCCGGTGCGATCCCGCGCAGCAGCAGCGCAGCGATCATCGCCGCGCTCAAGAGCGCAATCGCCGACAATTCACCGATGTGGATCAGCTATGCCGACACAGACGGCACCAACACTGATCAGATCGTTGACCCGATTCGCATTGGTGGCGGCACGATGACGGCCTTCGATCACCGAACCGAGCAGGTGCGCAGCTTCACCATCGCCCGGGTCAGTGGTGTCGCTCCGTTGGAAAACTAATCGCGACTCAGTTCGGGAACTCAATCTCGGCAACCTCGCTGGTGAGCTCCTCCAGATAAGTCAGAATCGGATCAACTCCGATTCCCGGCCCGGTGGGCACGCGGAGTTGACCGTCTTCGAGCACGAACGGCTCGGTGATGTCGACCGCGAAGTAGCGAGCGGATGCACTGGTGTCACCAGGCAAGGTGAAGCCGGGCATTGCGGCAAGCGCAACGTTTGCCGCGCGACCAATACCGGTCTCGAGCATTCCTCCGCACCACACGGGAACGCCGCGCGAGACGCACATATCGTGAATGTCAACCGACTCGAGCAGGCCACCCACGCGAGCGGGCTTGATGTTGATGATGTCGGCGGCCTTGAAGTCGAGTGCTGCCTCGGTGTGACCGAGGGACAGGATCGACTCGTCGAGGCAGATCGGGGTATCACAGGCTGCGGCAATCTCGACGTGACCCACCCAGTCGTACTCGGGCAGCGGCTGCTCGATCAGGAGCATTCCGAATTCATCGAATGACTGCAGGTGCCGTACGTCGCTGCGCTTGTAGGCCTGGTTCGCGTCCACTTGCAACGGGATTGTGGGCCAGGCGGCACGCACGGCGCGAATCGGCTCGAGATCCCAACCGGGCTGGATCTTCAGCTTGATGCGCTTGTAGCCGGCGTCGACATAGCTCGAGACTTCCTCGAGCAATTCGTCGATGGTCTCGTGCTCGGGAATACCCACCGAGACTCCCGCATCGACAGCGGGCTTGTTCGCGCCGAGGAAGTCACCGAGTGAGAGTCCCTCCTCACGGAGC
>JBPCSY010000213.1:0-3748 GCA_051006695.1 Candidatus Nanopelagicales bacterium | reverse complement strand
CCTGCGGCCGCTCCTCATTTACCCTTCCGACCCTTCCAGTGGAGGATTACCCCTCACTTCCGGCAATGCCCGACTCATCCGGAGATATTGAGGCGGCACTTTTCGCAGCAGCCGTTGCCCAGGTCGCCGTAGCGGCGGGGCGCGATGACACCCTCCCCACACTGACAGGTATCCGCATGGAAATCGAGGGTGGCAACATCGTCCTCGCAGCCACCGATCGCTACCGACTCGCGGTTCGAGAATTCAGCTGGAATCCGAAGAGTTCGTCGATCTCCGTCAATGCGCTCATTCCCGCGAAAACTCTTGCTGATACCGCCAAGTCACTGTCGACCACCGATCTCGTCACCATCGCACTGAGTGCGGGCGGATCAGGTGAAGGTCTCATCGGCTTTGAGGGTGCCGGTCGTCGCACCACCACGCGACTTCTCGATGGTGAGTTCCCGAAATACCGCACGCTCCTCCCGAGTGAGGCTGCCACGGTCGCATCCGTCGATACATCCGCCCTTGCTGACGCAGTCAAGCGTGTGGCACTCGTGGCGGAACGCAACACTCCGGTTCGACTCGCATTCGAGGGTTCTGAGGTCGTGCTACGCGCCGGCGCCGGTGATGATGCACAGGCGAATGAGGTTGTCGAGTGCCGCGTCGACGGTGATGGTCTCGAGATCGCCTTCAACCCGACCTATCTTCTCGACGGGCTCAGCGCCGTCGATGCCGTGACCACGTCATTCTCGTTCACGCAGGCGACTCGGCCGGCAGTCCTCACGGGTGCTGATACCAATGCCGCCTCCGGCGTCGATGACTATCGCTACCTGCTCATGCCCGTTCGCCTCACTGGCTGACATTCATGTGGATTCAGTCGCTCAGCCTGACTGATATCCGCTCGTATGAGCAGCTCGACTGCCCGTTTGCTCAGGGCATCACTGCCTTCGTCGGACGCAACGGACAGGGCAAGACAAATATCGTCGAAGCCATCGGCTATCTCGCCACACTGAGCAGTCACCGCGTTGCTAGTGATCTTCCTCTGATTCGTCAGGGATGCGAACGTGGATTCATTCGCGCGAATGTTTCGTCATCCGACAGGGATGTTCTCCTCGAGATCGCCATCACGCCCGGTAAGGCCAATAAGGCCCGCATCAACAAGTCACCCGTGCCGCGCACGCGCGACATTCTCGGAATCGTGCGCGCTGTTGTATTCGCACCCGAAGATCTCGAACTCGTCAAGGGCGACCCGAGCGCGCGCCGGCGATTCCTCGATGAGCTACTCGTTCAGCGCACCCCAAGACTCGCCGGCACTCGTGCCGATTACGACCGCGTACTCAAGCAGCGCAATGCGCTATTGAAGTCAGCGAGTATTGCCCGCAAGGCAGGCACCGATCGCATTGTTCAGACACTGGAAGTGTGGGATGAGCAGCTCGCCACCCACGGAGGTGAGCTCATTGCCGCTCGCATCTCCTTGCTCAATGAGTTGATGCCGCTCGCTCAGCAGCAGTATGCGATGGTCTCGGGCAGTGACACCGACATGGTGCTCAACGCGATCTATCAGTCATCACTCGGTGATGACGCCGCGCTCTCGACGGACAGGGAGGAGTGGGCAGCACAACTACTTACCGCCATCGAACGACGTCGCAAGGACGAACTAGATCGCGGTGTCACACTCGTGGGCCCGCACCGTGATGACGTTGCACTTCAACTCGGAGATTTCCCCGCCAAGGGCTATGTGTCACACGGCGAGTCCTGGTCACTGGCACTCTCCCTGCGGCTCGGAGCCTTCGATCTACTCACGGCCGATGGAGAGTCACCGATCCTGATCCTGGACGACGTCTTCGCCGAACTTGATTCCCAGCGCCGCGCTCACCTGGCCACCCACGTCGGCACAGCCCAGCAAGCCTTCATCACCGCTGCCGTGGCCGAGGATGTTCCTGCCGAACTTGCGGGTACCCGCATCGAGGTAACGAAGGGAGGGGTGCTCCGTGGCTGAATCAACTGACAGTGATGCCGCAGCCCGCGCCCTGAACCGAGCGGCATCCTCAGGCAAGAAGGCCTCGGCGCCGCGAAAGAAACAGCCCCCCAGCGCGCCCAGGGGAGTAGGTCGTGATCCCGAGCTCCTCGGATCCGCCCTCGACCGCCTGATCCGCGACCGCGGCTGGGCCGCCGAGGCCTCCGCGGCGAGCCTGACTACCCAATGGGCACAGATTGTCGGTCCGGAGCTCGCTGACCACGTGCAGCCCGAGTCCTTCGAGGAGGGAGTGCTCGTCCTTCGAGCCGAATCCACGTCCTGGGCGACCCAGGTGCGCCTCCTCATGGGCACAGTCCGCACGGCCATCGACGAGGCCATCGGCCCAGGGGTGGTCACGAAGGTCACCGTGAAGGGGCCAACAGCCCCCTCATGGAAGTCCGGTCCCCGCTCAGTTCCGGGCCGCGGCCCCCGCGACACATACGGCTGAGCGCGGCATCACGGGCCCCTGTCGCCCAAAACACGCTCAGTCAATACACCACCCCACGAATGGGGGGGTAAATCCCGTTAGGTCATGCACAGGCCCGTGGCGCGCAGGGAATTACTCAAAAACCAGGTAGACTGGAGCCCTTCCCCGAAGTGCCCGAACCGCCCGATTCCTCACGAGTTGCTGTCGAGGAACAAGGCCGGTCGGGCAGCCGTGCACGCAGGTCCCCGTGACCGAATAAGGAGGCTCGCCACAGTGTCGTATGACGCCAGCGCGATTACCGTTCTCGAAGGCCTGGACGCCGTTCGCAAGCGCCCGGGCATGTACATCGGCTCCACGGGTGAACGCGGATTGCATCACCTTGTCTACGAGGTCGTCGACAACTCCGTCGACGAGGCCATGGCCGGCTACGCCACCGACATCGTCGTCACCCTCCTGGCCGACGGCGGCGTGCGGGTCGTCGATAACGGACGCGGTATTCCGGTCGACGAGCATCCCGTCGAGAAGAAGCCTGCTGTTGAGGTCGTGCTGACCGTCCTGCACGCCGGCGGAAAGTTCGGCGGCAGTGGCTACTCGGTCTCCGGTGGCCTCCACGGCGTCGGTGTCTCCGTCGTGAACGCACTCTCCACGCGCCTAGACGTCGAGGTCAAGCGAGATCAGGCCATCTACCGCCAGAGTTACATGCACGGCGTCCCGCAGGCCAAGCTCGAGAAGAGCGGCACTTCCGAGCACACCGGTACGACGATCACCTTCTGGGCTGACGGTGACATCTTCGAGACCACCACGTACGACTTCAGCACACTCTCGCGTCGCTTCCAGGAGATGGCCTTCCTGAACAAGGGCCTGGCTCTCGAGCTCATCGACGAGCGTGCGCCGATCGTCAGTGACGATATCGACAGCACCGACGAGGTCGAGTCTGTGCGTCGCGTGCGCTACCACTACGAAGGCGGCATCGCCGATTTCGTGGCGCACATCAATGCCAGCAAGGGTGTCGCGAATCCCACGATCATCTACATGGAGTCCGAGGCCGAGGATCGTCGCATGAGCGCCGAGGTGGCCATGCAGTGGAACACCACCT
This sequence comes from Candidatus Nanopelagicales bacterium, assembly GCA_051006695.1. Lineage (GTDB taxonomy): Bacteria > Actinomycetota > Actinomycetes > S36-B12 > S36-B12 > CAIKZY01. The sequence goes on along the minus strand of JBPCSY010000213.1, from coordinate 229 downwards.
ACGCCGAGTCTGTGTACACCTTCGCGAACACGATCAATACCACCGAGGGCGGCACGCACGAGGAAGGCTTCCGCGCAGCACTGACCACACTGGTCAACAAGTTCGCACGTGAGTGGAACATCCTGAAAGAGAAGGATGCCAATCTTTCCGGTGACGACGTTCGCGAGGGCCTCACCGCGATCATCAGCGTGAAGCTGATGGATCCGCAGTTCGAGGGCCAGACCAAGAC
>JBPCSY010000212.1:0-5774 GCA_051006695.1 Candidatus Nanopelagicales bacterium | reverse complement strand
AGGAGCTGAGCTGATCCTCGGAGGGAAGCTCGCCGTAGATCAGCAGAAAAGCGGTCTCGAGGAAGCTCGACTTCTCGGCCAACTGCTCGATCGGGTAACCGAGGTAGCGCAGGATGCCGGCATCACCATCGATGTAGGTGATGGCCGATGAGCATGCCGCGGTGTTGAGGAAACCGTGATCGAGGGTGACGTGTGCCGTCTCCTTCATCAGCGGAGCGATGTTGAGGCCGCTCTCGCCTACGGTTGCCGGCACCTCGGGAAGGGGCAGTTCGCCACCGGGGTGCTTAAGGACGAAGTCGGTCACAGATCCTCCAGGAAAACGCATGCGGGGTCGCCGCTTAGCCGTTGACGTAACCGTACCCACCCCACGGACACGGGTGAAATGGAGTTGGCATCTAGGCCTGTGAGATGACTCTCACCGACCTCCGGAGCAATGGTCGGCCGAGCCTGGGGGCCGATTCCCAGGCCCCGTCCATGACCCGAACCAATGCGTAGTCTGGGAACCCCACGTGCACCCGACCCGGATTGGCCCGCGATGACCCACGCCGTTGTTCTCGTCTCCGGCGGCGACGCCGTCTCGCCCTTCACGACACATGAGGCCGCCTGTAGTTCCGGACTGGCGGCCGGCAACACCAACACCTACCTGCGCGAGCGGCTCCTTGCCGCCGGCCATGCGGTGTACACCGCGCCGGCCATGAATGCCCGAAGTGCTGTGGTCGACGCCGAACCTGGCTCCTTCGGTGCCTTCGGCGGTCAGCCCGAGATCCTGCCCGCCCACATGACCATCATCAGTAACGGTGACATCGACAATGCCGGGGAGCACCTCACCCGCTTCGTCCACTACCTGCACGAGACCCGCGGCGTCACCGAGATCTCCTTCGTCGGGCACTCCAACGGCGGCCTCTTCGCCACCGCAGCTATCCGCACCCTGCGCGATATCGGTGCAGGCATTCGCGTGCGCACCCTGGTGACTCTCGGCACGCCGTGGATGGGCACCATGCCCCTGCGCGTCAGCTACGACGAAGTGCCCGCCGACTCACTGCTCGGAGATTCACGCGCGCTGGCGATCGTCGATGCCTTGCGCAAGCATGCTGATGCGACTGATGCCGGGCTCGCACGGCAGGACACCTACGACTATCTGCTCGGGAGCGATGGCTGGCTGGCCGCGCAGGCAGGAGTGCTCAACGACCTTTCCGTGCTGCTCGTCGGCGGCACCTGGCTTGAGCACGACGGTGGCGACAAGGAGCTTTGGCCCTTTGACGGTCTGGTCTCCGAGTACTCCGCCCTTGCCAAGGGCGTCGACCTTGGGATCATCCCGAATCGCATCGAACTCAGCGTTCCGCTCCTGCATTCGATCTTCCTCGCCAATGTGTTCACGCAGCCCTGGGAAACGGGGATGACGTGGAACCCGGGAGTCTTCGAGGCCGTGAACGCTCACCTGGTGAGCAATCAAACCTGACCGTAAATGGAGTAGGGCGAACTCAGCCAAGTCGCGCGGCGAACTCGCGCACGTCGGCATCGGTTGCCGTGAAGGCAATCCGCACGTGATGGGCACCTGCAGTGCCGTAGAAATCGCCGGGAGTGACCAGGATGCCGCGGTCGGCGAACCAGCTGACCGTCTCCCAGCAGGGCTCCCCGCGGGTGGCCCAGAGGTACAGACCGGCCTCTCCATGATCGATGACGAAGCCGTGCGCCCGAAGTGCGTCGGCGAGGATCTGCCGGCGGCGTCGGTACAGGTCGCGCTGGGCCGCCACATGCGCATCATCGGAGTAGGCCACGGCCGCCGCGTGCTGCACTGGTGCCGGGACCATCAGGCCCAGGTGCTTGCGCACCACCAGCAGGTTGCGCAGCACCTCGGGGTCACCGGTGGTGAAGCCGAAGCGATAGCCCGCGAGGCTGGAACGCTTGGACAGTGAGTGCACGGCCAGAACGCCGGAGTGATCGTCGCCGACGATCGACGGGTGAAGTACGGAGATCGGCTCGGCATCCCAGCCCAGCTCGAGATAGCACTCGTCGCTGACGAGCAGTGCACCCGTGGCGCGGGCGTGAGCCACGAGCTCGCGCAGCCTGTCGGCATCGAGCACCTTGCCCGTGGGGTTTGATGGTGAGTTGATCCAGATGAGATCAGCGCGGTCAGCGGTCTCGGGTGAGTCAGTGGCGGTGATGCGCGCGCCGACGAGAGCCGCACCGACCGCATAGGTCGGATACGCGACCGTCGGGACGATCACATGCGAGTCGGGGCCCAGACCGAGCAGGGTCGGAAGCAGCGCGATGAATTCCTTGGAGCCAATAGTCGGCAGGATCGCATCGGGGCTGACCGAGGCGCCAATGACGCGCTGCACCCAGTCGGCACAGGAGCGGCGGAGAGCAGTGGTGCCGACCGTGGTCGGGTAACCGTGCGCGTCTGAGGAATCGCGCAATGCACGTTGGACGACCTCAGGGGTGGAGTCAACCGGGGTGCCGATCGACAGATCGACGATGCCGCCGGGATGTGCACGTGCACGCTCGCCGAACGGCGCCAGGAGATCCCAGGGGAAATCCGGCAGCCGCTCGGCGGGCGACGACGTGATCAGTGGTCGTGCTCCTGCGGCGGAACCGTGGCCAGCAGCGCAGCGTCGGTGGTCTGGGCGCCCAGCTTGGCGGCACCACCGGGCGAGCCGAGATCGGCAAAGAACTCCGCATTGGCTGCGGTGAAGTCCTTCCACTCCTCGGGGACGTCATCCTCGTAGAAGATGGCCTCAACGGGGCAGACCGGCTCGCAGGCACCGCAGTCCACGCACTCATCGGGCTGGATGTAGAGCATCCGGCCACCCTCGTAAATGCAGTCGACAGGGCACTCTTCGATGCAGGCCTTGTCCTTCAGGTCTACACAGGGCATTGCGATGACGTAGGTCACCTGAACCTCCGAAATAAGCGGTTGATCTCTGGCGTGGGGGTAAACCTACACACATCGGGCTTGGATCCGGCCGATAGGTGACCAAGGCGACATGACCCTAGGTGTTCTGCCCATAGAGGTTGGTAACGGGCGAGTGGGGCTCTTGACGTAGGGAAGGCCTCCAGGTGGGGTGTGAAGCGACGAAGCAATCACGCCAACCCTGGAGGCCTTCATGTCACACGCTAATACCCCTTTGTCCGAGCTTGGTCGTCTGAGGATGGCTCGGTTCCATGTCGAGTCCGGATCGACTATTCGTGCGACCGCGGAGCGGTTTCAGGTGTCGACGACGACGGTGATCCGCTGGTCGAAGAGGTTTCAGGCGGTGCTGGCTGCCGGTCGGCGGCCGACGGTTCGGGACATGGCCGACGTGTCCAGCCGCCCGCATCGTTCACCGGCTCGTACGCATCGGCGGATCGAGCGCAAGGTTGCCCATCTGAGGACTAAGCGGCGGCTGGGGCCGGTCCAGATCGCCGGGCGGATCGGAATTCCCGCGTCGACTGTTCACAAGATCTTGGTCCGTGAGGGCCTTAACCGGCTCGATCACATGGATCGGGCCACGGGAGAGGTCGTGCGCCGTTACGAGCGTGAGCATCCCGGTGATCTGATCCACGTGGATATCAAGAAGTTCGGCATCATCCCTGCCGGAGGGGGCTGGAAGACCCACGGCAGGAAGCACGCTACGGCGGGGCGCCACCGTCGCAAGGTCGAGCATCGTGCCGACAAGAAAGCCCGCGGCGTCGGTCAGTCCGGTTACGCCTACGTGCACTCAGCTGTCGATGACCGATCCCGCCTTGCCTACAGCGAAGTCCATGACGATGAGACCGCTGCCACCTGTCTGGCGTTTTGGCAACGAGCCGTGGAGTTCTACGCCTCGCACGCAATACGCGTGAGCGAGGTCATCACCGACAACGGCGTCGCCTACCGCAGCCACGCTTGGCGCGACGGCAACACAGACATGGGCATCACGGCGATCTTCACTCGCCCCTACCGGCCCCAGACCAACGGCAAGGTCGAGCGCTTCCACCGCACCCTGCGAGACGAATGGGGATACGGCAAGGCCTACGCCTCAGAATCATCGCGACGCAAAGCCTTGACGACCTGGCTACACATCTACAACCATCACAGGCCACACACCGCCCTGAACGGCCAACCACCCATCACCCGCGTGACCAACGTCCATGGGCAGAACACCTAGGGGTGTCTCTCCTGAGGATTAGGGGCGTGATGCCCTCGCGATAAACTTCCTCAGTTCGCGTGATCTGATCACCCGTGCGCCCCTGTAGCTCAGTGGTAGAGCAACCGCCTTGTAAGCGGTAGGTCGTCAGTTCAATCCTGACCGGGGGCTCTACTCATCCACAGCCGCAATGCGTCCTCAGCGCGGCCTGACTCGCCTCTTTTCGGATTCGGGACCTTGTGCCCTCACCTCCCGGTCGGGACCTTGGTATGTTTATACCCATACCCGTAGGGGTATACGTATCCACCGAATTCACCTGGGGAGCACGACATGACAGTCACCACCGACACCCGACTGCTCAAGCGCACGATGGCGGTTCTTGCCGTCGTCGGAGTGCTCCTGCTCTCCGCCTGCAGTTCAGGCTCCGGCGCGATCTCCACTGTTGAGCCACAGGCCTTCTTGACGAGCATCTCTCAGCCAGGGGTGACCGTTCTCGACGTTCGCACTCCCGACGAGTACGCAGCGGGTCACCTGGAAACCGCCGTGAACATGAATGTCGAGGGCCCGGACTTCAGTACCCAGATCGCCACGCTCTCGAAGTCCGGCACCGTCGCGGTGTATTGCCACAGCGGTCGCCGCTCAGCGATGGCCGCAGACGAACTCGCAGCCGCGGGCTTCACGAGCATCATCAACCTCAAGGGCGGCATCGCAGACCTGCAGGCAGCGGGCGCGCCCATCGTCGCCTCGTAGTCCCGCCGAACTATCTCCGCCGAAGAAAGCAGGGACGTCATGACTCGCACCGTCATCCTGGGTGCCGGCATTGCCGGCCACACCGCAGCACTCCACCTTCGGCGCATGGTCGGCAAGGAGCACGAGATCGTCGTGGTCTCGCCGAATTCGAAGTGGAACTGGATCCCGTCGAATATCTGGGTCGGCGTCGGCCAGATGACCGTCAAGCAGGTCACCTTTCCCCTCGCTCCGATCTACAAGCGCAAGCACATCGACTTCCGTCAGGCGCTTGCCTTCGAACTGCATCCTGAGGGAACGATGGAGAATGACAAGCCGTTCGTGCGTATTGGCTACACAGACGAGGCGCGAAGCGGACAGGAATCCGATCTGCACTACGACTACCTCATCACTGCCACAGGCCCGAAGCTGAATTTCGGGGCCACTCCCGGCCTTGGTCCGGAGGGCAACACCTGGTCGGTATGCACGGCCGGTCATGCGACTGAGACTGCGAAGGCCTTCGAGGGAGTGATCGCCAAGCTCAAGGGTGGCGAGCGCCAGACCCTGCTCATCGGCATGGGCCACGGCACATGCACCTGCCAGGGCGCGGCATTCGAGTACACCTTCAATGTCGAGCATGAACTCGTCAAGGAAGGCGTGCGCGACAAGGCCGAGGTCATCTACATCACGAATGAGGAGCGCCTCGGTGACTTCGGTATGGACGGAATGAACTTCGGCCACAAGGGCGACGTGATCCCGAGCCAGACCTTTACTGAATCACTGTTCCAGGAACGCGGAGTCAAGGCGATCCTGTCTGCAGCAGTGGAAAAGGTTGAGCCTGGCGTCGCGCATTACGAGCTCGTTGACGGCACGAAGAGCGTGCAGCCCTTCGACTTCGCGATGCTTCTGCCGCCTTTCCGCGGTGTCGACATGCAGGCC
>JBPCSY010000211.1:0-4484 GCA_051006695.1 Candidatus Nanopelagicales bacterium | reverse complement strand
CCCTCAGCCTTGGAGGTGAAGATCTCGACGACATCACCATTCTCGAGGGTCGACTCCAGAGGCACGAGCTTTCCGTTGACACGCGCACCGACACAGCGATGCCCCACCTCCGTGTGCACGGAGTACGCGAAGTCGACGGGTGTCGCAGAGGTCGGCAAAGCCACGACGTCACCCTTCGGCGTGAAAACGAACACCTCCGAGGAGCCCAGGTCATACCGGAGTGCATCCATGAACTCGTCAGGATCCTCGGTCTCACGCTGCCACTCCATGAGCTGACGCAACCAGCCGAAGTCATCGGGGCCGGTCTTTCCTCCCACATCGCTCTGCTTGTAACGCCAGTGCGCTGCCACCCCGAACTCGGCCGCACGATGCATGTCAAAGGTGCGAATCTGCAGTTCGACCGGCTTGCCCTGCGGTCCAATCACCGACGTATGAAGCGACTGATACATGTTGAATTTCGGCATGGCGATGTAATCCTTGAAGCGACCCGGCACCGGGCTCCACTTCGAGTGAAGGACGCCAAGGACTGCGTAGCAGTCGCGCACGGAATCCACGAGGATGCGAACGCCAACGAGGTCATAGATCTCAGCAAAGTCTCGACCTCGCACAACCATCTTCTGATACACGGAGTAGTAGTGCTTGGGTCTCCCGGTGACCGAGGCGCGAATCTTGCTGGACCGCAAGTCATTCTCGATATCGTCCAGGACGCTTCTGAGGTATTGGTCCCGCGAAGGCGCGCGCTGACCGACAAGGCGCACAATCTCGTCGTACATCTTCGGGTGCATCGTGGCGAAGGCAAGATCTTCCAGTTCCCACTTCACCGCATTCATCCCGAGTCGGTGCGCGAGCGGTGCGTAGATCTCCAGGGTCTCGCGAGCCTTGCGCTGCTGGCTCTCCTCGGACATCCATCGGAGGGTGCGCATATTGTGGAGACGGTCAGCCAACTTGATGACCAGCACCCTGATATCGCGAGCCATGGCCACGACCATCTTGCGCACGGTCTCGGATGCCGAGGCCTCTCCGTACTTGACCTTGTCGAGCTTGGTCACGCCGTCGACAAGTTGAGCGATTTCGTCGCCGAAGTCCTCGCGCAGCGCATCGAGCGAGTAACCAGTGTCCTCGACTGTGTCGTGAAGCAGCGCAGCGGCCAGAGTGGGAGTGGTCATGCCGAGGTCGGCAAGAATCGTGGCCACGGCCAGCGGGTGCGTGATGTACGCCTCGCCTGAACGCCTCATCTGATCACGATGCAGATAGGCGGCCATGTCATACGCCCGCTCGAGCACGCGGATATCGCTCTTCGGATGAAATTGGCGCAAGGTTCGAAAGAGGGGCTCAAGCTCGGGGTGAGAGGAGCGCGGGGTCACGAACCGCGACAAGCGCGAGCGAAATCCGCCCTGATCGGTGGCAGGAGATGACATGCCTGAGGAGCCGGCCTGCACTCCGTCATCTGCCACGACTACTCCTCACGCGTGCGTCGATTCTACGGCGAGTGTCGCGCGCGTGCTCGCAGCTCTAGCGGCGCGATCGCGGCTTGCGCCGACTCGGGCTCGTCGACGAAGCGTCGGCGCCATCACTTGCTGAGGCCCCGGCGCCCTTCGCGGCCTGGTTGCGACGGGCAAGAACCCGAGTGCGCAGCGCCTTCATCTCCGGCTGCGCCTCCTTCAGCGATACCAGGAACGGGGTCGCGATGAAGATCGACGAATAGGCTCCGACCGCCATGCCGATAGCGAGTGCAACCGCAAGGTCGAGCAAGGTACCCGCGCCGAGGAAGCCTGCACCCACGATGATGATCGCGACCACGGGCAGCAACGCCACGATGGACGTGTTGATACTCCGCATCAGGGTCTGATTGACAGCCAGATTGGCGGCCTCGCTGTACGTCTGCATCGCCTGTCCGGTGATACCCCGCGTGTTCTCCTTCACCTTGTCGAACACCACGACGGTGTCATAGAGCGAATAGCCGAGAATCGTGAGGAAGCCGATAACCGTGGCCGGAGTTACCTCTAGACCGGTGAGCGCGTAGATTCCCACGGTGATCACGAGATCATGCAGGAGCGCGAGCAGCGCGGCAACGGCCATCCGCCACTCGAAGTAGATGCTCAGGAAGACCATGACCAGGAGAATGAAGACGACCAGGCCCTGCAGGGCTTTCTTGGAAATCTCAGCGCCCCAGGTAGGGCCCACCACCTGAGTTTTCACGTCACTCGGGCTGATACCGCAGGCGGTTGCCAGTTCGGCTCCGAGAACCACGCTCTTCTCGGGGGTCAATGTTTCAGTCTGCACGCGAATCGTGCCCGAGGCGGTCTGAGTCACGATGGCCTGCGAGCCGCTGCCGGCCTCCGCTACTCCACGGGCCTCCTCGACGCTGCACGTGGCATTAGGCAGCGAGAAGTCGGCTCCGCCGCGGAACTCGATGCCGAGGTTTAGTCCGCGGAAAAAGATGGCACCAATGGCAATGAGGAGAATGATCGCCGAGATCACGTACCAACGACGACGATGACCGACGAAGTCAATGGACGTCTCGCCGCTGTAGAGACGCTGTCCGAGATTGCTCATGACTGGCCACCCTCCTTCGCCTCGCGGCGTCTTTCACCGGCAACCGACCGCGGCATCGACGACTCGGGCACCGCCATAGCCTTGGTACTCAAACCGGTCCAGCGCGAGCCTCTCTGCATCCATCCGCTACGACCCATCAGGACCACGATCGGGTGCGTGAACCAGAAGGCCACGATGATGTCGATGACGGTGGTGAGTCCGAGAACGAAGGCGAATCCGCGGACGCTGCCGACTGAGAGAACGTAAAGCACGACGGCGGCGAGAATTGACACGAAGTCCGCAGCCAACAACGTGCGACGAGCCCGTACCCATCCGCTGTCACAGGCCTGGCGCAGGGAGCGTCCTTCCCGGATCTCGTCTCGGATGCGCTCGAAGTAGACGATGAAGCTATCCGCGGTGATTCCGATGGCGACGATCGCACCGGCAACGCCGGCCAGAGTCAGGGTCAGTCCGATTGCCTTGCCCATCACGACGAGCGTGAGATAGGTCATTCCTGCCGCGACAATAAGTGAGGCGATAGCCGCGATTCCGAGTGCGCGGTAGTAGATCAATAGATAGATCATCACCAGGACGAGCCCGAGTAGTCCGGCGAGAATGCCGGCGCGCAATTGGTCATTGCCGACCGTGGGCGAAATTGAGGTCACGTCGACCGGCTCCAGCGTGACCGGAAGTGCGCCGTACTTGAGCACCGCAGCCAGGTCGTTGGCCTCCTGGGCCGTGAAGTTTCCCTCGATCTGAGCCTGTCCGCCGAGGATGGGCTCATTGAATCGGGGTGCCGACACCACGGTGCCGTCGAGGACGATCGCGAAGGCGTTACACGGATTCGACCCGGGAGTGCCGCACTCGGGCAAGGCGGACAGAGTCTTGGATGCGTCAGCTAGGGCCGCTGCCCCCTCGGAGTCGAACTGCAGCGAGACCACCCAGCCCACGCCGTTCTGCTGCATCACTGCGCTCGCACTCGTGACATTCGTGCCTTTGATGAATGCAGGCTGCAGGTTGTACTTCGCGGCGCCGTTCTTCTCACAGGTGCCGAGCCACTGGGTGGGGTCATCAGGTGTTCCGGCGCTGTAGATCTCCGGATTCGTGCAATCGAGATTCGCGAGGTCCTCCTGGAAGGACGGTGAGTTGTCCGACGATTGGACGATCGTGGACGCTGCTGCACCGCTCGCCGCGGAGCCTGCTGGTGAGGCGGCCGGCGACGCTGAATCCGACGGAGTCGCTGAAGCACTTGTTGATGGTGATTCCGCCGCCGCTGCCGATCCACTTGCCGAGGGCGAGGCAGAAGGACTCGCAGACTCTGCGGCGGCGGCAGATACCGGATTCAGGATCGCCCAGACCGGGCGGAAGTCCAGGAGAGCGGTGCGCTGCACGAGCTCGAGGAGCCGATCCTGTGACAGACCGGGAACGGACACGACGATGGTGGCACCGTCACCGCTGCCCTGAGTGGTGACCTCGGACTCGGCCACGCCTAGCCCGTCGACGCGCTGCCGCAGGATCGAGACGGTCTGCTGCAACTGATCGTCGGTCATGGTTGCGCCCTCGACGACGGGCTTGGGCTGAAGCGTGATCTGAGTGCCGCCCTGCAGGTCGAGGCCGAGCTTGACTGAATGCTCGGTACCGGGCCAGAAGGCCCAGGCCGCCAGCCCCACGATCAAGACGGCCAGGGCAACCAGGAGGCGAAGCGGGCGTGCAGAGGTAACGGGGCGAGCCACAGGGGTTCCTTTACTCGGCCGGAGCGTCGATGACAGGTGTAATCACGCGCGAGACAGCGGCGGGGAGGATGCGGATGACCACTCCCGGTGCGATTGACAGTTCGATTTCCTCGGGGCTCGAAGCGACAACCGTCCCGAAGATGCCCGAGCTGGTCATGACGTCGGTACCGGGGCCCACATTCGAGATGAGGTCGGCCATCTTCTTCTTGCGATTCT